>CBFDDG010000220.1:0-8044 GCA_965603505.1 uncultured Phycisphaerae bacterium
GACTTCGAGCTCGTGGAGAAGTTCGAGGCGGGTCTGGCGCTGTGCGGCAGCGAGGTCAAGTCGCTGCGAGGCTCGGCGGCGGACCTGAGCGGCTCGTACGCCCGGATTCAGGACGGCGAATGCTGGCTGGTGGGTGCGAAGATCGCCCCATATGCGATGGCCCGGGACGGCGGCCACGACCCGACGCGCAAGCGAAAGCTCCTGCTGCACAAGGCCGAGCTGCACCGGATCTGGACCAAGCTGGAACAGAGAGGCTTTACGCTCGTGCCGCTGCGGCTATACTTCAGCTCACGCGGCCTGGCCAAGGTCGAGCTGGCGCTGGCGCAGGGCAAGAGGCAGTACGACAAGCGACAGACCATTACGGAACGCACGCAGAAACGGGATCTCGACCGAAGTATGAAGAAGTACAGGGGCAGGTAACCGGCGAGGTGGGCGCAGCCCGCCGATCTGAACGAATGTGGACACGAGGGGTGGGTATAGCCCACCCTACCAGACAAGGGGTGGCTCACGATGGCGGAAGAAGAAAAGAAGGATAAGAAAATCATCATCGACGAAGATTGGAAGAAAGAGGCCCAGCGGGAGAAAGAGGTCGTGGCCGCTCAGGAGGCGGAAGAGAAGAAGCAAGAGACTGCCGAGAGCCAGAGGCCCGGCGGTCCGCTGCCCGAGGGGAGCCTGGCCGCACTGATCAGCATGTTGGCCACGCAGGCTATGTTCTCCCTGGGCCTCCTGCAGATCAGGGGCGAAGAGGAGAGAAAGCCGGACCTCGATCTGGCCCGCTACAACATCGATATGCTCCAAACCTTGGAGGAGAAGACCAAGGGGAACCTGACCCCGGAGGAGCAGCAGATTCTCAAGAATACGCTCAGCGAGCTGCGCATGGGATACGTCCACGTGGCCAAGAAGCCAGCATCGCAGTGATGGTCGCGAGACAGGCATAAACGTGCGGTGTGGAGCCACAAGAACCGTTACAGACAGGACCACCAACCGTGGCAAACATCCTCGACAAGATCATCGCCGATAAGCGCCAAGAGGTCGCCTGGCGGAAGTCCCGGATTGCTCTGGAGCAGCTTCGGGAGCAGATCGCCGATCTGCCGAGGTGCCGCAACTTCTACAAGGCGGTGACGAAGCGCAATCCACGCGGCCTCAACGTCATCGCGGAAGTGAAGAAGGCGTCGCCCTCGGCCGGCCTGATCCGCGAGGATTTCGATCCGGTGGCGATCGCGAAAATCTACGAGCGGTGCGGCGCCGACGCGATCAGCGTCCTGACCGATGAGAAGTACTTCCAGGGTCGGCTCGAGTATCTGGAACAGGTGAAGCAGGTGGTTTCTCTGCCGGTCCTGCGCAAGGACTTCATCGTCGATCTCTGGCAGGTGTACGAGTCGCGTGCGGCCGGGGCCGACGCGATCCTGCTGATCGCCGATGCGCTCAAGCCGGGCGAATTGATGGACCTGATGATTGCGGCCGGTGAGCTGGGCCTGACCGTGCTGTTAGAGGTGCACGAAGCGGATACCCTGCTGGCCGTGCGCAGCCTGATCGGGTTCCCCAAGAAAGGGTACAGCATTCTCGGCATCAACAATCGCAACCTGACCACGATGAAAGTGGATCTGGGCACGACGGCCCGGCTGGCCGGCTTTCTGGAGGAAGAGGGCGAACTCGTCTCCGAGAGCGGCATCAAGACGCCCGAAGACGTCCGGCGGCTGATATGCTTCGGCGTCCGGGCCGTGCTTATCGGCCAGACCCTGTGCCAACATCCCAACATCGAGGAGAAATTCAACGAACTGTTTGGCGGAAACGTCGGACCATCCGAAATGGGTGCAATACCATGAACGTAACCGTTTACGTCGTTTCTTTTCTGCTTCTCGGTCTCGTCGCGGGGATTCTCAGCGGCCTGCTCGGCGTCGGCGGCGGGATCCTTCTCGTGCCGGCGTTGGTCCTGGTTTTCGGGCTGACCCAACACGGCGCGCAAGGCACAACGCTTGCGTTGATGGTTCCGCCCATCGGCCTGCTCGCCGCTTGGACGTACTACAAACAAGGTCACGTCGACGTCAAGATTGCCGCCCTGATCTGCGTGGGCTTCTTCTTCGGCGGCCTGCTCGGCGCCAAGTTCGCCACGGCGATCAACGCCACGCTGCTCAAGAAGCTCTTCGGCATGGCCCTCTTGATCACGGCCCTGAAGATGATCCTGTCCCGATAGCCGCGACGCCGAGCTACGGAAGTCTGCCGACGCAATCAAGCCCTCATTGCAGCGGATCGCGGAAGAAACCTGTAGTGGCTCCCGGGGCCGGGAATGGGTAGAATTGTGCCTGCGTGAATTGGATGGTCTCTTCTCGGGTCGGAAACGTATGGTCAAGGCAATCTTGAGGGTCGTCGCAGGGGGCTTGATCGTTGGCATGTTCTCGGTGTCGATGGTATGCGGCGTGTTCGCCTATCGCACGTGGAGCCGTTCGGCGGTGAAGGTGCATCGCGGCCTTGCCGCCGCCCAAACCAAACGCACCCCGCTGAGCCCAGACGACAAGGACAGAATCCACCTGCTCGCCACCTGCGCCATCTTAAGCGGCTTGGGTGGTGCGGGCCTGATGGTGATCGTTTTCGCCCGTCCTGGCCGCCGGAATGGACGAGACCCTTCCGGGGCTCTCCATAATCCGCATGGCCCACGGTCGCCCGGGCATCGCCCATGACCTCTTGCGGGTCTTTGCCGTCGGCTCAACGAACAGAGCGGTCGTTCTCCTCCGAACACTCTCGCAGAGATGCAAGCACGTGCAGAATCAGTTCGAGCCGATTGGACACGCCGAACTCGCGGAGTAGCTGACTTATTTGTGCGCTCACCACATGTGGCTGAATCGCGAGCTTCCCGGCAATCTCCTCATGCGAGCTTCCGTAGAACAGACCCTTCACGATTTCGCCTTGTCGAAGGGACAGACCGAGATGTCGTCTCAAGGCAGCCCAATCCTGCTCTGAGAGAATGTCATGCCGTAAGGTCACGGTCGTCGCCTCCGATGAGGTTGAAAGGAAACTGGCCCTGGGACTCACCCTCAGAGTGAGCCGTATTCTCAGGGCTTTCCTGAGTCTGCTTCGGGGAAGTATACAATCCTGGCCGGATGGTTCAATGGTGTTCGGTGTGGTCAATTTCCATGAACGAGGAACCTCATGCCACTCCGACACATCCGAACGCAAAGTGGAAAAAGTAGCTGTTGCCGAATTCGACGATCAGACGCCTGAGCACGGCCTGGCGATTCTGAGGCTGCACGCTGCTTCTGAGTTGTACGAATTTCCGATAGCGCTCTACGGTCTGGCGTCTGACCTTGAGCTTGCTCAAGTCGACTTTCTGTCCGGGAGCATTCATGTACGAGAAACAACCGATACACGAGCGTCCCGTCAATACTCTCTTCAGCGATGGGGTTGGCGATGCGCTGAAAGTGCAGCCATCCGTTGTCCGCGTCCTTGACGAAGATGTCCACGAAGATATGCTCCCCTCCGTTGGCGTCCAGCAAGGCATGCCACGCTCCGGGGGGGATGCGTATGGAGCCCGTTCAGCTGACGAGGTCTATCCGTGCACCGCGCTGCGAATGGACCCTCACACGGTAAACCTGTCCCTTCTCGAGAATCCTGAAATTCAGCGGGGTGATGTTGGGCGAGATGGCGACGCCCGAGTAGTCAGGAGTGATGTTCAGCTCGTAGGCTACTTCCGTGCAATTGGCCGGGACCCCGGATGAGCCCAGCGCATGCCACAGTCCTGAAAGGACGAGAACGCCGCAACAGACACCTATGACAATCCATCGTCCTTTCATGATTCTCCACAAAGGTCACCGATGTAATGTGCCCCGGATCTTTGATGAAAGGTCACACCATCATAAGCCGGCAATCATTCCCCTCTGATGAGGTCAACCGCCTCCTGGGGATTGCCCGCCCCGATCAAGGCCCGGCAGAACGCCTTCGAGCGCGCCAGCTTCGCCACCTCCGCGAGGGCTTCCACATGAGGACCGGACTGCTCGGGCGAAGCCACCAGAAGAAAGAAGAGCTGCGTCGGTTTGCCGTCCAATGAGTTGAAATCGATTCCCTGCGGAGCGATGCCGAGAGCAAGCTGCAAGCGCGAAACGGCGGCAGTCTTGCCATGGGGGACAGCGATCCCTTCCTCCAGTCCGGTGCTCTGCATGTCCTCCCGTTCCTGAACGGCTCGGAGCACCGCGTCAAAATCATCAATTCTGCCTGCATCCTTCAGGACCTGGACAAGCTCCCGCAAGAGATCGGGCTTGTCCTTCGACACCAGCGGTGTCTTCACCACTTCCGGTACAATCAAGTCAATCAATGCCATGACCACAATTCTCCTCGTATTTCACGCTTGAAGGCGACCCTCAATCGCGCATGGTTCCTGTCTACCCCAGGGATTCGTACAACTCCCAGATCCTGTCTTCATCTTTGACGATCAGGACCGAGCAAGGCACGGTGCGCATGGCCCGCTCGGCCTCATCGTAGAACTCATCCCTTCGGCTTCGGATCCGAGATAATTCCCCGATCACCAGAAGGTCAACATCATACTCACGGACGGCGTCCAGAATCTCCTTGTGGACGTTCCCTCTGCTGCGCTTCTTGACGAGGGCCACGCTCTTCTTCTGCGCCAGCTCGCCCACATAATTCAGATACCGGTCGGCGTTGGCTTCCATATCGTGCTCGTATTCGACTCGTTCATCCTTGAGGAAGATCCGGGCTTTCAGCAAGTCTTCCACGGCCCTCGTGTTGACCACGTAGTGGGCGATCAGCTCGGCCCCCGAAAACGACGCGAGGCATATGGCATACTGCGCCGCCGTGACAGACTGCTCCGTGCCGTCGATATAAACCATGATCTTCTTAAGGGGCTTACCCACGATCGGCCTCCCGGGTTCTCAGTCGTTCCCTGTCCAATCTCTCTTTGACCATCTTCATGAGGACGAACATGTCCCGCTCGCTCTCTTCGAGCCGGCCTTCAATGAAGCGAACGGTCTCCTTCAGGTCGGGAATCGCGATTTTTTCCAGGGCATTCACCTTTCGGATGGTTCGCTTGACTTCATTGGCCAGCCTCAATACGGAGATTTTCAGCTCGGAGAGCTTGCCCAGCGATTCGAGCGCGTCCTTGAAAGCGCCCAGGGCGCTGTCAATCCAGAAACTGGTGCCCATCGGACTGTTGTACGGCGAATGTTCCTGGAATCCCGTCTCGACCACGGGCAGATTCACGCCCATGACCCTTCTGGAGCGAATGGTGATTTCGGTCGCCATGTTGACGGCCCCCGTCAGATACTGAACCTTGAGCTTGCCCATATCAAAGACGGCTTCTTCCAAGGCTTTATAGGCCTTTGCGAGCGCCGTTTCAACCCGATTTTGGTAGTCCACGGTCTGGTCGACGAGCGACAGGAGCTCGACAATCAGGATGTTTCGCTTCTGGTCCAGAAGCTCATATCCCTGCCGCGCAAACATCAGATCGTTCCGCAGTTTGAGCAGATTCGTCTTCGTGGGTGCGTAGTTGTACTGCGCCATGATACGTACCGGCTAAGCCCCGTAGTACTTTTCGATTTCCTCTTCCGTGATTCGGTGCAGCTCGCCGGCCGGCAGGAGCCTCAACACCTCCCACCCCAGATCCAGCGTCTGCTCGATCGTTCGCTCCTCATCCTTGCGCTGAGAGATGAACTTCTGCTCGAAAGCCCCGCCGAATTCCAGGTAGTCATGGTCCAGGGGCGTCAGCTCCTCCTCTCCGATCACGGACGCCAGATTGCGCACGTCCTTCACGTGGCTGTACGCCGCGAAGAGCTGGCTGGCAAGATGCGGGTGGTCCTCCCGGGTCATCCCCTCACCGATTCCGTCCTTCATCAGACGCGAAAGCGAGGGCAGTCCGGCGACCGGCGGATAGATCCCTCTGCCATCCATCTCTCTTTCGAACACGATCTGCCCCTCCGTGATATATCCCGACAGATCGGGAATGGGATGGGAGATGTCATCGTTGGGCATCGTGAGAATCGGCAGAGCCGTAATAGAGCCCTCGTGGTCCTTGAGCATCCCGGAGCGCTCGTAGAGTTCGGCGAGATCGGAATAGAGATACCCGGGATACCCCTTCCGCGAGGGGATCTCGCCGCGGATCGTGGAGATTTCGCGCAGGGACTCGCAGTAGTTGGTCATGTCCGTCATGATGACGAGTACGTGCATGTTCTCATGGAAGGCCAGGTGCTCGGCGAGGGTCAGCGCGGTCCGGGGGGTGATCAGCCGCTCGATGGAAGGATCGTCGGCCAGCGAGAGAAACAGGGCGACCTTGTCCAGCACGCCGCTCTCTTCGAAGGAGTGGGTGAAGAATCGAGCAACGTCATGCTTGACCCCCATCGCGGCGAAGACGACCGCAAACTCGCTGCCGGACCCGCGGATCTTCGCCTGCCGTGCGATCTGGGCGGCAAGCTGGTTATGGGGCAGTCCGTTCCCGGAGAAGATCGGAAGTTTCTGCCCGCGGATCAGCGTGTTCATGCCGTCGATGGCGGAGATGCCCGTCTGGATGAAATCCCGCGGATACTGCCGTGCGGTCGGATTGATCGCCATGCCGTTGACGTCCAGCTCGATATCGCCTCGCGGGGGCGGCCCGCCATCGATGGGAAGGCCCAGGCCGTTGAACACCCGGCCCAGCATCTCCTTCGAGACGGAAATGGTGAGGGGTTCGCCGCAGAATCGGATCCGTGTATCGGGTAGCGTCAGACCGCTTGTCCCCTCGAAGATCTGTGCAACGACCACGTTGGTGGCGGATTCCAGGACGATCCCGCGTCGGACGTGGCCGTCCCTGTCGACGCACTCGATGAGCTCCCTGTATCCGACAGGATGGGTTTTACTGACAAACACCAGCGGCCCGTCGATCTTGTCCACACCGATATACTCGCGGCCGGACAGAAGACGTCGGTCTCTCGTCTCAGGCATGCAGCGCCTCCAGTTGATCCATCGAACGCTCCAGACGGGCCTCGATCTTGTCGAAGAGCGAAAGATCGTCGTTCGGGATGGAGAACTTCATTCTCACGATGTCTTGATACACTTTCATCTTCCTCAGCGCGACGAGCGTCGCCCCGTTCTTGATGGCTGCAGACCCTCGCTTCCAGTACGCGACGACAACGTGCAGCATCTTCGCCTGCTTCTGGACGACGCTGAACGCATCGATTTTGTCATAGGCATTCTGCTGCAGAAAGGCATTCTTGAACAAGGTGCACACTTCCAGGATAAACCGCTGCGTGTCGGGCAGCGCATCGGGCCCCACCAATTTGACGACCTGCTGGAGACGGACTTCCTTGTGCAGCAGTTCCATGATTTCCGTTCGGTCGGTGAGCCATTCCGCATCGATGTGTCGTTCCCACCAGGGAGCAATATCGCTGAGATACTCGCTGTAGCTGTCGAGCCAGGAGATGGCGGGATAGTGCCTGGCATTGGCGAGGTTCCGGTCCAGGGCCCAGAAACAGCGGATGAACCGCTTCGTGTGCTGGGTGACCGGCTCCGAGAAATCGCCGCCGGGCGGCGAGACCGCCCCAATGATGGTGACCGAGCCCTTGTCCCCGGCGAGCGTCTCCATGTAACCGGCACGCTCGTAAAACTCGGCGATCCTTGTCGGCAGGTAGGCGGGGAATCCTTCCTCGGCCGGCATCTCTTCCATCCGGCCGGACAGCTCGCGCAGCGCCTCCGCCCATCGTGAGGTGGAATCCGCCATCACGGCCACGTGATAGCCCTGGTCGCGGAAGTATTCCGCCATCGTGATCCCGGTGTAGATGCTCGCTTCGCGTGCCGAGACCGGCATGTTGGAGGTGTTCGCGATCAGGATCGTTCGCTCCATAAGAGAACGGCCGGTCCTCGGATCCACTAACTTCGGGAATTCCGTCAGGACGTCGGTGATTTCATTGCCTCGCTCGCCGCAACCGATATACACGATCAGATCGGCGTCGCACCACTTGGCGACCGCCTGCTGGGTCATGGTCTTGCCCGTGCCGAACCCGCCCGGAATGGCGACCGTCCCGCCCTTGGCCGTGGGAAAGAACGTGTCGATCACCCTCTGGCCGGT
>CBFDDG010000221.1:0-8039 GCA_965603505.1 uncultured Phycisphaerae bacterium
ATCCGACCGAGTTCATCCGCAATCACCCCCGCCGCCGACGCCGCCGGATTCATATACAGCTCGAACCCGCACGCCTCGCACTGAAGCAGCTTCGCCCCCACCACGCGCAGCGCCGCCGCCCCGCACTTCGGACAGTACCGAAGCACGCGTCCCAACCCAGTGTTGAACTCCATGACCAACCCTCGTGCCTTTAACCGGTGACCGACAACGGAATATGCTTCACGAGTCCCCGCCCACTCTGTAGCGTGAGCTTCGGGCCACGCCGCGTTCTCCACGGCGTCTGCCTGAACTTCAAAGTTCCCTTTCACAAGCTGTGTCGCAAACAAGGCGCATGCAAATCTCAGAGGGAGTCGCCATGAAAACCCTAAACCAGAGTGTCGCTACCGCGACCGGAAGCTCATCGCGTCCACCACCAGAGTGTCTGCAAGGGCATCTGGGTCCGGTTTCTTGACCCCGGTGATCTTCTTAAGGGTCTGCAGTTGCATCTTGAGTTGCGTTTCGCTCAGATCGGTACGACCCGCGCTTGGGCCGGGATAGGGGATTTCCTCCCACTTCTCAGCGATATCGAGCAGTGCGGTTTGAACGTCCTTTGATATTTCCCTGCCCACAGTCGCTGCCCTCTGGATCTTCCCCCGAGCGTCAAGCTGTTCATCGGGGCCGCGAGTCACCCCGCGGACCCCCGTGGGACCGCGGGTGGCCCCGGTGCTCGCAAAGTACGTATCGACCGCGCGCTCGAAGTCTAGTTTGAATGCCCGCAGCAGGTGGAATCTGTCACTGCGTGTGAGGTCGGGGGACAGCGCGAGGGCCCGTACCATCCGTGGGAACAGCTCCTTTCGGGCCTTCTCGATCTGCCCGTCCCAAATTGCCGCATGGCTGTTCTCCCATGCAGAGTAGAATGGGAGTTTTCGATAGTCGTCCCTCTCGGTGACGTGACCGACCTTGACCAGGCAGAAATCGTTGTCGCGGTACGGCTGGAGAGTTCCGGGCCCGTCGCCGAGAAATAGCTGGCCTTCTTCGACCCACAAGCGGCTCGCATCGAGTGTGTTATCAGGACAGTTGGCGTAGGTGAGATAGCCTTGCCGCAGCGTATTCCCACCCCTCCGGCCACCACTGAACTCATCTCGGGTCCCGAATCGGAACTCCATGTTCTTCATACCTAACAGATCAGGCAAGCCGTTCATCACGACTCCGGCGATGGTCAGGTAAGGAGAGAACCCGCACGTCCCCATCGCCTCGGCCATCCGCGCAACGAAGCCAAAAAGGGCCTTTCCAAAGTCATCCACTTCTGCACGAAACAGACCGACGAAGAGGCTGATGTTGTCACCCACGTACGGCAGAGGACCCGCGACGGTCGTGTTGCGATATTCGACCTGCTGTCCCTTGACGAGGGCCTCAATGGAACTCAGAAGCTGATCACCGACAAAGAACGGAACGACCTCATGTCGGTTATGATATGTAAACTCGCTGATGACGAGGCACACGGGAATGAACCCCCTCCAGTACTCGCGCCTGTCGCGCAGGTACATCTCGGAGAGGGTGATCAGGAAATAGGCCTCGTCCGGCTCGAAGACCAGTGGGACGTAGGAGGCGTCGGCCACGTGGTCGTCCGGGATACGACCATAGAACTTCCGGATCGTCTGGCTTCTCAGAAGCCGCTCGATATCTTGTGCAAACGGCATAGTCGGTTTCCCTCCCAAGACGTGATTGGAATCAATCCGATATCTGACGAATCAACATAGGCGCGGCCCATGTCTTGTCCTTCCTCCATTTCCGGTAGGTCTCCTTGCGTGCCTTCAAGAACGCGTATTCGATCCTCATGGACCGCGAGCCGGTGAGCAGGTTGGTGTAAAAGGCGCGGGCGTGTTCGGCGGCTCTCCGATCTTCGATATCCCAGCGAAAGCCTACGATGGCCGGCACGTAATTCCTCGCAAGCTCGAAGACAATGCTGCTATCCGAACTGTGGCAGCTACTCATGTACACGATGTCCGTCCTGTTCTCTCTCAACCACTCCCCAAAAACTTCCATATCTATCGCCTCGGGACTCAACTTTCCGCTGGGAGGGCCCGGAAAGATCACATATCCCTTGTTCTCCCTTTTCTCGTAGTAGGAGTGGCCCGCATAGTGCACAAGGTGCCACGGCCCCTCCTGCGCCAGAGTCTCCTGCACATGCACACAAAAGGATTTCCCTTCGGGGACCGTTGTCTCCGTAATCCGAAGGACCTTCCCGATCTCGACGGTGGGTTTGACCTCCTTCTCATGCTTGAGGAATCCTTCGAGCCATTCGGCCTCCTCTGGAACGTTGTCCAAACATCCAAATGGTGGAAAATCTTCTCTGGCACATCCATCGACACTTGACTCAAGAATCAAGCAGTTGATCGGAGGGCCCTTGATGCCGCCGCGCACGGAGATCGGCCGATCCAAATGCAGCCGTCGCGTCACAGGGGCTTCGAGCATCCAAAAATCGTCGGAATCGTGTGCGACGATGGCCTCCAGAGCAATCGGATGAAATCGCTTGTCGATATCAAAGACGAATCTGCATCTCCTGATATCATACCGCGTAGTCGCGGCGAAGTCCCGAATGAACGTGCTATTGCGTTTCAGATCGTCCAGTAGCCGTTCCCCGATATGCCACAGTTTTGTTCGCCACATGTCGCCCGTCAGGACTTCGAGTTCCCGGGATTCCCGCAGGAGGTCTTCGAATTCTCCTTCGGTCATAAAGATGATGTCAGAACAGCGGAGTTGACCATTCTCGCTGATACGGTAGAAGCATTGCGGCGGCTGCTTTCCTCTCAAGGAAATCTCCACGTCGATGACGCCTTCCTGCTCCTGAACTCCTGCCCCATCACCAACAGCCTTTGGGGCAGGGGCTCCGAAGACGCCG
The DNA here is from genome assembly GCA_965603505.1 of uncultured Phycisphaerae bacterium. Lineage (GTDB taxonomy): Bacteria > Planctomycetota > Phycisphaerae > Sedimentisphaerales > Anaerobacaceae > PLanc-01. Next base: position 2,882 of record CBFDDG010000221.1, read on the forward strand.
TCCAAGCATTTCCCAAGCGCTTCCTCCAAGGATTCTCCGGCCACGACGAGTTCACACGCATCGAAGTCCATTAGCGCCGCGTGCAGCCTTTGCGTCCATGCTTTCGTGTAGACAATGCAGGGCAAATCGGGTCGCACGGTCTTTGCGTACTCCAGCAGCTTGAGGCCCCGCATTTCCTTCTCGACAAGAGGGCTCTTTCGGTCCGGCGGAATGCAATCTTCCGTGACGAGGAGGTCGTATCCGCGATCTTTCACTTGTTGTTTCGCCTCAGCCTCGCTGCGTACACAGGTTTGGACAGGGGCTTCCGTATCTCCTGCGCCTTGGGTGAGATTCTTCTCGACCAGTCCGTAGATGAGCTCTTCGGTGTCGGCATCGGGTAGAACCAAAAGGATTTGCCTTGCCATTTCTAATCTCCTCCTCGAACTGCCGGCAGGGTGATCAGAAACTCCATTCTCTCGTTCTTCATGCTTCGCCGAGTGTAGCAACCGCCGTGTTTCTCCTCGATGAATCGTCGGATTGTGTTCTCACTCAATTCGATATCCATGCGCGTCCTCGTCTCCGCAAGTCTGTCGGGGGCGGGCGAGGCTGCCTCCATTCCTTTGCTGGGTGCGAAGCCCGTGATGCGAATCGCGACGCCGGATTCCGAAGCTTCCATGCTCACGGGAATCCGCTCATCGATTGGGACAGATCTTAGGAGATACGTGAGGATAGACTGAAACATGAACGTCAACTGAAAAAGATCACCACGGAGGTGCGGCAGACGCGAGCGGATATCTACCGCGATTCGCTCACGATCCGAGTGCGGCAATTCATCCATGACGGTGTCAAGGACCCGCTGGAGGTCGAGCCGCACTGGGTTGTAGGGGATTGCACCCTCCTTCACGTCGCAGAATACGAGCCGTTCATATGTCAGATCAATCTTGCGGAGCTGTCGAATCGCTCTTTCGAGGAGCTCACTTGTTGATGCATCCTCAGTCTTATCACGGAGACGACGCAGCCAGGTGAAGAGCATTGACAGAGGCGTCCGCGTCTGTATCGCGATCTCACGAAACATATCACCGACAGCTTCCAACTCCTCCAGCCGCTGCATCAAGGAAAGGTCCTTCGCACAGAAGACTTTGCGTCCGAAAGCTTCGTGCAGCGCTTCCGACAGCAATACTTCGACGGGTTGTCCGTCGCTTTTGATCAGGCGACAAAGAATCGGAATACCCTTCCTATCCACGTCCGGTATACCCTTATCCTCTTCCGCCAAGAAGTCCTTGAAGCGCCTCCCTTCGATCTCGGCGGGGTTCGGGCTGCCCAGAAGCCTTGCCGCAGCCTCATTGCTTCGAACGACCCGACCGGCCATGTCAGTCAGGAAGATCGCCTCAGAAGCCCGCGCGATGAACTCGTCCAAGAAAAAGTGCTGGAAGATGTGCTCAAGAATCGAACGCGCTTCGTCCACAATGTCCTGAAGCGCTTCCTTGTCCTCCTCGGAGAACGCGTTTTCCACTTGGTCTTCGACGTTGAGAAGCCATCGCGTCTTTCCATCCAACTCAATGGGGATGCACAGCTCCGACTTGGTTCTCCCATGGGCATTGATGAAGCCGGGATGCGCCTGAACGTTGCCTACGTTTGTCGGCTTCCCGGTCCTGTACACCTCGCCCAGAATGCCTTCGTCCAGCTTTTGCACGAAGGGCTCCTCGTACTTGAATCCGTCCGCCGCATGCGCTTCCGCCTGCAACCTGAAACATCCGCCGACGTCGTCGACGCGAAAGATCCCGACGTCCGGCCAGCCGTAATGCCTCACGAGCGACTCGACGATGATTCTCATCACCCCACCGACGTCCCGACCGTTGGCAATGTCTTTCACCAGTCCAGAGCGAAACTGCTGCTCTTCCATCATTCGGAGGTAAATAGCCGTATTGAGCACCTCGGCGATCGGTAAGGCCCCCAGCCGGCGCTCAGCGTCCGCGAATGCGTTCGATCGTTTGCTCAGGAGCATCAGTGAAGCCAGCGGCTTGTTGGCCCTCATCACTGGATACCGAATAAGGGACTCTATGCCGAAGTCTCTCATCCGTTGGACGGTCTTCTCCTCCTTGAGGAGAGACTGTATCCGCGTGTCATTAGTGAGAGCTGCCAAACTTCCCACGGGCTTCGTCCCTTGGTCCCTGAGCCATTCAGCTAATCCCTTTGACAGAGGAAACCAGCGCTTTGGCCAGCCAATACCTTCTGGCTTGGGGTGGTCAAAAATCATGCGGGCGTACTTCCCGTCCTGCGTGTACACAGATACAAGGAACAGATCATACGGAATGATCTCAGCGATTGTTTTGGCGACTAACGCCAGAAGACCTTCCCAATTGCGACAGGTCTCGATATGCCTGTGAATCGCCTCCGTAGGACCCTCCAACTCGATGTCTCGGATGATGCTGAGCGCCCCGGTCATTCTGCCCTTGTTGTCAAACTCGGGCATGGCAGTCACCCTGACCGGTACCATACGCCCATTGTCCGCGCGCGTGATCTTGATATCATATTCGCCGCCCTCACCCTTCTTTCTTTCCGCGAACTGATCCTGGAGAGTCTTCCAGGAGTCGGGGTCAGATACAAGAGTGCGCATAGCCAGTTCTGCGATGCTGTCGGTGCCGGCCATAGCCAGAACGGCGCGGTTGGCGTATGTAAATCTTAACTTCTCATCCACTCGAACGATACCAAGCCGCGATTTCTCGAACACCCTGGCCAGGGAAGACATGTCCGTGATAGTGGCATATGCCCCCCTGCTCTTTCCGTCGATGAGGATCGGCGCGATTTCGGCATGGACAAAGGCACGGCCTCCCGAGCGACTGGTCAAAGTGAACTGACGTATCAAGTTCTCTTGGCCGTACATTCCCTGCGCCACTTCACGAATGGCGCCTGCATCGTCTCCAAACGCATCGCATAGAGGCATGCCCGCGGCGTTCTCCACACCCAACATCTGCTGCATCTTCTCGTTCGCGTACACAATGATGCCGTCGGCGTTGACTTGACAGTACGCAGGGCCTGTCTCCGCCACTCGCTCGTAGATGGTCGATGTTTCATTCAACACCTGCTCAAAAACGGATTTAATCCGAGTCCGCATCCAGCGCATCAGAGTCGCGCGCTCTTTTTGATCGCCCGCGTGACATAATTCGAGAGACTCCTCAATCGCTTCTTCAAGACAGCATAGCTCAACAAACAGATCTGATATCGAGTACTCTCGCCGGCGAACGTTGTCCAGCAGGATCTTCATGGCCTCATCCGCACGAGAACCGTCCGGCCCCAGCAGACGAGACACGAGGGTCAGGAGATCCCGTTCCTGCTCCCGGTCCTTCTCCAGCATTGCCAACTTCCTACTCGCAGACGGACCCAGCCGATCGCGCAGCTTGCAGACCCAACCGTCGAAAACAGTGGACATGGCATGGATCAGTACGGCGAACTGCCCACCGCTGACGTGTGATGTGTGGCTTCCCTTGTCAGTCGACATCTCTGCTTCCTCCTGGTTTGTCGAAGTATCAAACTGACTATCACTTTGTGCCGGCAACTTCCTGGGGTGCGAACCGTCTACTGGAATTCAGTAGGGTGGGCGTGGACAATTGTCAAGACTTTTATTGGGAAAATGTACAACCGTAGAATCGGCCGTCGCGAAAGTCCTCGGAAGGGCTGGCCTCTCACCACGTCGCACCCATCTGGGCCCGCGTTGCGCCGCTGTGCAATTCCTGAGGTAAGCCTGTCAGGGAAACCGACCTATAAGGAAATTGCCGAATCTTGAGCACATGGGGGAACTTCGCATGTCAATCTTGACTCTTGAGACCGACCCGCCGCATCTGCAAGCGACGCTAAGATGGGTCCGGACGTCTTCCGGTTGAGCACTTACAGTTACCCCCCGCCGACGAGATATGAGCAGCCAGATACGAGATGCGGCTTTAGCGCATCACCCAGCCCTGGTCCTTGTAGACGACTTCGACGTGCGGCCTCAGGGCCGGGTCGCCTCGGAAGGCATAGCTGAGTTCGAGGGTCTTACGCAGGTAGACCGGCACGGGCCGGCCGGTCTCGTCCGTCGCGACCGGGTGCGGCACGACGGCTGTCTCGTTGCTCAGGCCGCTCACAAACACGTTGAAACTCGTGGCCTCCCGGTCGAAGTCCGGCCAGATGATCGCGATATCCTTGGCGTTGTCCTCGCCCTCCAGGACGCGGTTTTCCACTCCCACCAGCGACTCCAGGAACGGGTATCGGATCGCGTGCCGTTGCCGGACCCTCTCAAACGCCACGGGTGGCACCATTCGCCCCGCCGGCACGATCTGAAACGTATCCGTCAGCAGGTCGGCCTTCGGGTAGAACTCGACATCCATCCCCGTGCGGTTCGTCACCGTCACGATCATGTACCAGAACCGCTGCTCGCCGTTCGGCCCCCACGGCAGCACAAGCTGCTGAGGATGCTCGTACCGCACCTCTACGGTCCACAGCCCAGGCCCCTGGATGATCGCCGGCTCCGGCGCCGCCAGGCATATACCGGCCAAAACCGCCGCCAGGACCGTCCCATAAAGCAAATGCCTCTTCATCGGAAATCCGCTCTCCAGACAATACACTCGGTTCTCAGGCACGCCAGATCCTTCGTTTTGCCTATTTTACACGAAAATCGGGTGTAAGCCAAGAAGATTTTCACCCAAAACCCGTCATAAGGCAGCCATGCAACAAGCCCCAGAATCAGCGAAAAGACTGGACTTTGCATCGATCTCGGATACTTTGCACCCGTGACGGTGCAGCCGATTCGGCGACGCACGATGGCAAGATCATGGACCTGTGGAGGCAATATCATGACCGGGGCAACCAGCAAACACCTACACGCTGTCACACGTCGCGGCTTTCTCTCCAACGCCGGGGCGGCGGCGTTATCGTTTGCCGTCGTGGCGCCGGGTGCGGCCCGAGGCACGGCGGCGAACAGCCGGATCAAAGCCGGCGTGATCGGCCTCGGCAATCGCGGCCGCATGATCGCCGGGATGCTGCAAAATCACGGCGGTTACCAGATCACGGCGGTGGCCGACTACTTCCCGCAGGTCGCCGACGCCGCCGGCGAGCAGCTCGGCGTGCCCAAAGCGAATCGCTTCTCGGGCCTCTCGGGCTACAAGGCGCTCATCGCCGCCGATGTCGAGGCGGTCTTCATGGA
>CBFDDG010000222.1:0-8027 GCA_965603505.1 uncultured Phycisphaerae bacterium
ATGACGGGCTCCTCGACGGCCGGCTCGGCGTCGGCCAACTGCCACGGGTAGACGAGTTTGCCGCCGTACATATCATCAGCCACGATCGGATGCTTGATGTGGGACAGGTGTACGCGGATTTGGTGCGTGCGGCCGGTGTGCGGCGCGAGCCCGAGCAGGGAGAACCCGCGGAAGGCTTCGAGCACCTCATAGAAAGTGACGGCCTCCTTGCCGGCCTCCGGGCGGATGGCGTACTTCTCGCGGACGTGCGGATGGACGCCCAGAGGAGCGTTGATCCGGTCGGCGTCCAGTTCCGGCCTGCCGTGCACGATGGCTAAGTAGGTCTTGTTGACCTGGCGCTTCTCGAACTGCTTGGCGATCTTCCACTGGGCCCCCTCGTGCCTGGTGACCACCATCACGCCCGTCGTGTCGCGGTCGAGCCGATGCACGATGCCCGGGCGGAATTCGCCGAGCCCGCTCGACAACTGGTCGGAATAGTGCACCAGCGCATTGACCAGGGTTCCTCGCCTGTTGCCCCGCGCCGGATGCACGATCATGTCCGGCGGTTTGTTCAAGATAATGATATCATCGTCCTCGTAGAGAATGTCCAGCGGGATGTCTTCCGGCTCGATGTCCTTGCTCGGGGGTTCGGGGATCACCATGTCGATCACGTCGCCGTGGGTGAGCCGAAAGCTGGGCTTGGCGGGCTTTCCGTTGACCTTCACGGCGCCGGACCGGATGGCGTGCTGCAGAAAATGCCGGCTGAGATTTCGGAATCGGCCGTGCAGGTACTTATCGAGTCGGCGCTCCGTAATGCCGACGCCCACGTGGAGCGTCAGCGGGCGACCTCTGAGATCCTGCAACTCATCCATTGTAGCGCATCAGCCGCTGGTCGGGGCATTCGCCTCGGGGACCGGCGGGGCGTCGACCGGAGCCGGGGCTTCATTCGTGTCCGTGGCGGGCGCCGGCACGGCCGGCTCGATCGTTACGTCGTTGGGCGCGGGAACGACAATCGGCGCATTCGCATCGCCCGGCTTGATCGTGATCACGGGTTGTTGCGGCTGGACCATCTGCGGCCCAATCATCTGCGGCCCGATCACCTGCGGTTGAATCACCTGGGGCTGCGATGCTTGCGGCGGCGCTGGCTTCTTGAAGACCACCTTGCCCTTGTAGTCGTCCATGATCTGGAGACGATAGGCGGCCGCCGCCTGGCCCGCGGTCCCCGCATACTCCGGCTTCTGAGCGACGTCGCGGCAGATTTCTGCGGCCTTGTCGAAGTTGCCCAGTTCCTCCTCGCACAGGCCCAGCCCGAAGTGCGCCGCGGCCGCCAGAGCCGAACTCGGCTTGCGAGCCAGCGCCTGCTGATAGCTGGCCTGCGCCTGGCCGATCTGCCGCGTCAGGTCCTCACGACTGACATCGGCGAGGCGGTAATGCAGTTCCGCGCGAAGCACTTCGGCTCGCTCAATCAGCGCCAGAGCCGACATGTCACCCTTGGATACGGTCTGCGCAAATTCCTGCAGCTCCTGGGTGACCGGCAGCAGGGCGAAGGACTGCTCGGTGTTCTGCATCGTGGCCCGCGCCACGCCGTTCATCTGCTGCGAGACCTGGCTCATGAGATTGGTCAGGCGCGTCTGGTTCTGGACCGAAACGACGTCTCTGCGGTAGAAGATCCAGAAGTACACGACGACGGCCACGACGAGGACGACCGCCACCGCGATGATATTCGTGCGGTTCTGCCTCGCCCATTCCGGGAAGTGCGCCAGCCAGTCGGCCAGTTCGTTCGTTTTCAAGTCATGCCGATGATCCGATTTCATTATCGTTCTCCACTATCCTGTCCAAGGGCCCCGGCCCGGCGTTATCGGGCCGCCGACAAAACAAACCAGTATCATAACAAAGCTCCTTTTGCCTTGCAACGCAACTCCTGGCCCGTTACAATTTTGTGTTGTCCTCGAATCGAAAGGATACAGCCACTGGGGATGGACATAATGCCACAGCGACCGACGGTACGAAAGGACGTTTTCCATGTTCTGCTTGGCGCCGGGCTTTGCCTGCTTGTGCTGACGGCAGCGCTCCGGGCGGCCAATGAGCGGCACGAACGCCTGGGCGCGCTCTGGGATTCGCAGCGGTATATCGGGGTGGACGAGGTCAAGCCCGGCATGGAGGCGCATTGCCTGACCGACTACGGGGATGCCGGCATTGAAAAGTTCGAATTGAAGGTCGTCGAGGTCATCAGAGACATCGAGCCGGGCAGGAATGCCATCCTCGTCATGGGCCTGGATGAGCGGTTCAAGCACACCGGCGTCGTGGGCGGGTGTAGCGGCTCGCCCGTGTACATCGATGGCCGCCTCGCGGGCGCCATGTCCTTCGGCTGGACCTTTTCCAAGGACCCTCTGTATGGAGTAACGCCCATCGAGGAGATGCTTGAGGTCGGCTTGGCGGGCGGATCGGGCGATTCCGGGAATCCCTCTCGTTCAGCGGCCTTTTCCTTCGATTTTTCCAAGCCGATCGACTTGTCGGAGGTTGACAGGCAGATCACGGCCAGGAAACTCACGGGTCCGGCGGGCGCAAGCGGGGCGACGGTGCTGCCTTGTCCACTGCTCGTTTCGGGCCTGCCGACCGAGGTCTGCCGGCGGCTTAGCGGGCAGCTCGAAACGATGGGCTTCATGGCGGTTCCCGGCCTGAGCGGCAGTGCCGAGAGTCAGGAAGGCTCCGCATCCCTCGCGCCCGGCGGCACGCTGACGATACCGCTGGTGACCGGCGATATGAAGATGGAAGTGCTCGGGACCGTCACGGAAGTCCGCGACGGTCGGGTCTACGCGTTTGGCCACAGTTACCTCGGTTTCGGTCCCTCGAATCTTCCGTTGGCCGGCGGGAAGGTCTACACGGTGGTTTCGAGCCTGATGCGCTCCTTCAAGCTCGGCACCAGCTCCGAGATCATCGGCGCCATCACGGCCGATGAGTCGGGCGCGATCTTCGGGCGGATCGGGGCGAAGCCGGACATGATCCCCGTATCGGTTCGTGTCGAGCGCTTCAACACCCTGGAGCCTCGCACCTACAACTGCCAGGTGGCTTATCACGAAGCGCTCACGCCGCCACTCGTTCGCTCCGTCATCGCCGGGGCGGCCTATCAGGTAGGACCGTTCCCATTGGAACACTGCCTCGAATACAAGGGCCGAATCGAACTCGACGACGGCCAGTCCATCCGGTTCGGCAATACCTCCACGAGTATGGATCTGCTCGAGCCGGCGGCGGAGTTCTCCAGCGCTCTGGGCCTGTTGATGAACAATCCCTTCGGCGGCGCTGCCGTCAAGGGCCTCGAATTCGATCTCCGTGTGCTGCCCAAGAACATCGCCGCGTACCTCTGGTCGGTGGATGTCGCCGACCCAAAGGTCGAGGCCGGCGAGACGATCGAGGCCGAGGTGGTCATCGAATCCTTCTTGAAACAGAAGAAAAAATATCAGGTCAGCATAAAGGTCCCGGAGAACGTCTCGCCCGGCAAGTACAGCCTGATGTTCCTCGGCGTGTACCAATACGAGAACTTCCTGCGAAAATCGATCCCGTACCGATTTGTGGCGACGAATTATCAGACGCTGGTGGATGCCCTGAATGAGACCCTGAACGTCAATCGCACGAAGTTGTATTGTCTGCTGGTCCTGCCCCCGGACGGGATCGCCCTGGAGAAGGCCGAGCTGCCGGGTCTACCGGCCACGAAAGCGCTGGTTCTTCAAAGCGACAAGAGGGCCGTGCCGGTCCAGCCGTTTCCGCATTGGATCGAAACGACTGTAGAAACCGGCACGGTCATCGCCGATAAAGAGATGGTGCCTGTCACCGTTGAGAAGTAGTTTGTCCCGGCCGAATCCACCGGTCTTCGAAGAACAAGGATCGATAACCCGGCGCGGGGGAGTCTTGATCGTTATGCGGTGCGGGTCCCGCCCGACTCCGCCGCCGGGATGTGTACCGTTGATACAGGAGTAGACATGAGAATGCGATACTGCCGTAGGAATTGGAAGGGGATTGCAGTCGCTCTGCTGTTCGTGGCCCTATTGGCCTCGAGCGGCCAAGCTGTGACGAGCAAGGTCACGCGCCAGGCCAGCAGCAAAGACCTGCTTGCCGGTGAGACCGAGGGGGTCATCGTGACCTCGCGGGGAACCATCCAACTCGGGCGGGCCGCAAAGATCCTCGCCAGCGAGTTCGAGAATGTCTGGTCCGTCAGCAGCATCGTCGTCAGCGGCGGGACCATCTTCATCGGGACCAGCCCGAACGGCAATATCTACAAATACCGCCTGGACAAACTCACGAAGATCTATCCGCCGGAAGAAGAGGCTGCGGCGGAGAAGACCGAGCCCGAGCCCAAGGCGGATGAGTCGAAGAAGGAAGGCGGCGCCGACGCCAATGATCTCGATGCGGGCGAGGTCGTGAACGCTGACGAACGATTCTCGAACCAGCACATCTTCGCGATGGGGATGGACGTGGCCGGACGGCTTCTCGCCGGCATCAGCGGGGAGGAGTGCAGACTGTGCCGCTACGAGGCGGGCAAGATGGAAACGATCTTCGAGCCGAACGACGCCCGATACATCTTTGATATCGAGGTGGACAACGTCGGCAACATCTACCTGGGCACCGGGCCGGAAGGTAAGGTCTACGTGCTTGATCCGTCCGGCAAGGTGGCGCAGCTCGTCTACGACAGCCCGGATAAGAATATCCTGGCCGTGGCGGCGAGCAGGGACAGCTTCGTCTACGCCGGCAGCGACACGCGGGGGCTGATCTATAAGATCAATCCGCGCAACAAGACCGCCACGGTGCTCTATGACAGCGAAGAGCCGGAGATCAGTGCCCTGCTCGTCATGGACGGTTCGCCCGGAGAGGCGGGCGTCCTGTACGCGACCGCCACATCGGCCAAGGTGGTGGAGACGGAGCGGCGTTTCGCCGCCCAGCAGGCCACTTCAGGGCGGCCGGAGCCGAAGGCCGAGGACGACAACGGCCAAGCCGACAGCGACGGCGGCATGAAGCTCAAGATCGCCAATACGAGCAGCAGCGGCGAGAGCAAGCCGAAGGCCCCGTCGCGGCCCGCCCCCCGGCCTCCCAAGCCCGGCACGGCCAGTCACGTCTACAAAATCAGCAAGCAGGGCTATGTGACGAAGACCTTCAGCGAGACGGCAGTTTTTCTCTGCCTGGCCGCCCAGGGCGGGAAGATCCTCGTCGGCTCGGGCAACGACGCTCAGCTCTACCGCGTGGATCCGGACGAGGAACGACAAGCCGTCATTTATGAGGACGAAAAGGCAGCCCAGATTGCCGCCGTAACTGTTTCCGAGCAGGATGTCTACATCGGCACGGGCAATCCTGCACGGCTCGTGGTGCTGTCGCCGAACTATGCCTCCAAAGGCACGTATCTGTCCGACCTGATCGATGCCGGTCAGCCGGCCAAGTGGGGCAAGCTCCAGATCGACGCCGACATTCCCCGCGGCACCAAGGTCCTCGCGGCCTCCCGCAGTGGCAATGTCAAAGACGTCAACGATCCGACGTTCTCCGACTGGACGGAGCTGATGGCCGTGACCGAGCCGATCCAGCTTCGCTGCCCGGTCGGCCGGTTCTGCCAGTACAAGCTCTCGCTGGAGACCGAGGAGGGGCAGAAGACGCCGCTCATCCGGGAAGTGGCCGTGGCCAGCACGGTCCCGAACCTGGCCCCGAAGATCGAATCGATCGGCGTCAGCGCCGTGAAAGGCCCGGGCAAGGAAGGCCTCTTCAAGATCAGCTACAAGGCAGGCGACGAGAACAAAGACAAGCTCATCTACACACTGGGCTTCCGCAAGATCGGCAGGACGAGCTGGATTGAGTTGAAGGATGAGCTCGAGGCGGACAACTACGAGTGGGACAGCAAGACCGTCGAGGACGGCCGGTATGAGATCCGCGTCGTCGCCAGCGACGAGCGGGGCAACACGCCGGCGACGAAGCTAAGCGGCAGCCGGATCAGCGACGCGGTGGTCGTGGACAACACGGGGCCCGTGATTCGCAAATACGCCCTCGAGAAGACCGGCAAGGCCGCGACCCTGAAGCTGCAGATCATGGATGAATTGAGCGTCATCGGATCGCTCGAATACACGATCGACAGCAACGCCGAGTGGAAGGGGACGCTGCCGGACGATTTCATCTTCGACACGACCGACGAGAGCTTCACGATCACGACCGACGAGCTGGAGTCGGGCGAGCACGTCATCGCCCTGAAGATTGCGGACGGCGTGGGCAACACGACCTACAAGACCTTCGAGCTCAGCGTCGTGGCTCCCTGACGAAGACGAAAGGCGTTGGCCCTTGTGCCGCGTCGCGCCGTGCTTCGTGCAGACGTCGGGGCATGGGGCACGAGAACGATTGTGCGAACCATCGAATTCGAACAGGTCGGCAAGACGGTCGAGTCGCTCTGCGTGGCGGCTTGTCACGAATTGCCCTCAGACGTGCTCCAGGCGTTGGAGCGCGCCGCCGCGCAGGAATCCAACCCGCAAGCCGCCGCGATCCTCGCTCAGCTCATGGAGAACGCCCGCATCGCGGCCCAGGACAGCATCCCCCTGTGCCAGGATACGGGGCTGACCGTCGTCTTCGTGGAGCAGGGGGCCGAGGTGACGTTGGCCCCCGGGCGGGGCACGCTGATCGACGCGATCCACGACGGCGTGAGGGCGGGCTACGAAACGGGATACCTCCGCAAGAGCGTCGTGGCCGATCCGCTCAACCAGCGCACGAACACCGGCACGAACACGCCGGCCATCGTCCACCTGTCCATCGTCCCCGGCGACCGGCTGAAGCTCACCGTCATGGCCAAAGGCGGCGGCTGTGAGAACAAGAGCCGATTCTGCATGTTCCGCCCGACGGCGGAGAAACGCGAGGTCATGGATTGGATCGTCGAGGTCGTTCGGCAGGCCGGCGCGGACGCCTGTCCCCCGTTCGTCGTCGGCGTGGGAATCGGCGGCAACTTCGAGCACAGTTGCCTTCTCAGCAAAAGGGCGCTTCTGCGGGACCTCAACGAGCCCAACGCCGATTCATTTTACGTCGGGATGGAGCGTGACCTGCTGCAAGAGGTCAACGCTCTCGGCATCGGCCCGCAGGGCCTGGGCGGCGACACGACGGCTCTGGCCGTGCTGATCGAGACCGCCCCATGTCACATCGCCTCTCTGCCCGTGGCCGTCAACACCGAGTGCCACAGCCACCGCCACAAGACCGCTATCCTGTGAACAAGTACCGACAATTGTTAGCCTCTATCGTTGTGAGTGCGCGGGTGCCGTGTCTACGCTCCGATAGCGTGTGCCCCCAGGAAGAAACGCTGATCGGCCCAGCGGTTGTCAGTCCTTGAATCGTCGCATCCACTGCGGCCAGTCGGTCGGTGCGACGCCTCCCGCCTGCGTCCAGATCCCCGTCACATCGTACGTCCGATGCCACTTCAGCGTCCAAAGCTGCTTTAGCCCGACCCGTTGCATGCTCGCGTCGAGGAACAGGACGTTGACGAAGCCCTGGTGGCGGTCCAGACAGAACCGCCGCATCTCGTTGTTGTGTCCGCCCGGCCAGGGCTCGCCGTCGTACTGGGGAGGCTGATCCATATCGGCAGGGCAACCGCCCCCGTGAAAAGCGGCCGTCAACAGAGGGACATTGCTTCCTCCCTTGGGATCCAACGTCCGCCACATAGACTCGCCCGGGCGGTCCTGGTAATTGCCGGCCTTGGGCGGGTCGTACACCCAGGCGTTGAGGCCGTAGCTCGCGGTATACCTTATGCCCTCATTGTTATAGGTGTAGAAATAAGGGCTAACCGGCGCGTCCGGCGCGGGACGGGGCTTCGTGGCCATCGGGCAAAAGTACAAATCGTGCTCCTCGGCCCTCCCGTTCTGGATGACGTTCTTGACATAGGCGCGCGTAAGCTCCAGCCACCATCCGTCCCGGTCGTGGGGCGTCGCGAGCCTGTGATTGTTGTCGTTCCCGTACATCGTGAAGATCAGGCTCCATTGCTTGAGAGTCGCCTGACACTTGACGTTTTGGGCCTGTTTCTTCACTCTCGACAACGCGGGCAT
>CBFDDG010000223.1:0-8007 GCA_965603505.1 uncultured Phycisphaerae bacterium
AATCACCAACGCCACTTCCTGCAGTACGTCTTCGGCTTCCGTAGAATCCCGTATGAAGCTGCGTACGAAACGCCCCACCGAAGGCTCGGCCCGAGTCCAGTCAGCAGTCATACGTTTAATGTGTTGATTATCTGTCATATCACCAATGTATTGTCGATTTTGGCAAATCCATTACATAATTTCTTAAAAAAAGTGATTATCCGCGGGAACTCAATAAATCAACGAATGGTGGCTGTCTGTATAACGATGGGGATTAGCATTCCAACTGCAACGATAGACAGAGCGTATGTAACGCCGCTCGTTTCAAGGTTTGAAAAATGCGGTAACCTCAATCCTGAAAAGACGTTCGAGTACTAACTGTAAAACAGCCAAAACAGTATGTACCGTTTCAAAACGGTATAAAACGGTAGTGGGATATTTGGAGTGGTTTCGTTGTACTTTGTAAGTCGTTCTAACGAAATGACTTACAACTCCCCGAGTATGACTCGAACCTACAACCTAGCGGTTAACAGTCGGTCGTACCAGGTGAACTTCATGATGACGGACGTGATCGCAAGCACGCCCAGTGATACCCAGAACATGTCCCATTTGCGCACGACGAGGCAGAACGGGGCCGTCATGAGGGAGAGCTGCCAGATGATCCCGTTGGCCACATTGAACATGTCGAGGGCGAAGTTGCGATTCGGCTCGGCCTGGGGGTCGTCTTTGCGGAGGTCTTCCAGGATTGGCTTCCAGAATCCCCACGGTCGAACGTTTCGGTAGAAAGCTTTGAGCACTTCAGGGTCGTCCGGCGGCGTGAGCATACACGCGATCACGGAAGCGAGGCCGCCGACCGGCACCAGGATCAGAAAGGCGTACGTCGTACTCACCTCGTGCCCCGAGACGTGTTCGATGAGATGGTTCACATGCGGGAAGGCCAAGGCTGCCGCCGCGCCGGCAATCATGCCGACGAAGTATCCGTAGCCGTTGAATCGCCACCAGTGCCACTTGAGAACGTTCGGCGCGATGTAGCCGGCGTAGAGCAGGCCGGTGATCCACTTGGTGGTCTTGTCGATGTTCTGGATTCGCAACGCCGCCACGACGGCCACGGCGACAAGGGCCACCGACCAGAAATAGCCCATCAGCACGTACCGACGATTCGGAGCATCCGGCCGGATGTAGCGTTTGTAGATGTCGTTCACCACATAGGCGGCGCCGGCGTTGACGGTGGAATCGAACGTGCTCATAAAGGCGGCTAACAGCCCGGCCATGAGAATCCCCGTCAGGCCGACGGGCACAAACCGGTCGATGACGAAGGGGAGGATCTGCTCGAAGTCAAACTTGCCGCCTCCGGCGACCATAGCGTTGACGTCGGGAGAGAAGAAGACGAGGCCGAGAATCGCGATGCCGGCGATCATGAGCGAGCGGGGCGCCACCTGCACGATGGACATCCACCAGTTCTCCAGAGCGGCCTCGCGCGCGTTTCGCGTCGAGAGCTGATGCTGCATCCCGTAGCCGGCGGACGGTCCGCCCGCGCTGACCAGAATCCCACGCAATAGCCACATCATGACGACGGCCCCGAAGAGGGAATAGCCGTCGCCCGCGCTGGTTGCCGTGCCATAGATCTTGTCGTTCAGGCCGGCGATGTGGCCGGACCAGTCGAGCCCGAGCCTCCAGCCGGGAATCAGGCGAAACCAGCCCTCGGGCACGGCGGCCGCGAGCATCTCCGGCCTGATCTTCGCCATCGCCACGGCCGCAATGAAGATGGATGCGATCGTCAGGAGAGCGAACTGCAATAGATCGGTGAGCACGACGCTGTACCAGCCGCCGAAGAGCACGTAGACCGTCGTGATGGCGAGGATCCCGATGCCGTACGATTCAGCGCTGGACAGCGGTCCCCACGCGAGGTCCCAGGGAAAGAATACATCGGCGAACTTGCCGATTCCCTTGAGCGCATAGGCCACGAAGCCCACGGTCACGAGGACCGCATAGATGACGACGCTGATATGGGAGAGCGTGCCCCCCATGCCCGTGCCGAACCGGGTGCGCATCCACTCGGCCCCGGTCAGCGCGTTGGACCTGCGGATCCACGGCCCCAGATACACCTGGCGGAAGATGCGGTCGAACAGCGGCCAGATCCAGGGCGTGAAAACCGCCCGCAGTCCGTAGGTGAAGAACATCGTTACGAACCACATCGTGCCGGTGATGTCGAAGCCGCTGGCGCCGTGAGAGGTCCCGATCACCCACCAGGGCAGGCTCTTGTCACCCAGGAAATAGGCGTTGAGATCCTTCGAGGCCCGCTTCGAAAGGAACCAGCCCATCGCGATGACGGCGCCGATATACCCTACGATGATGGCGATGTCGATCGGGTGAAACGAAATGTCCATGAATGCTTCCCTTCATCAGGCCGGACAGGACAGGAGATAGTCGAGCAGTTCCTCGAGCTTGCAGGTGGCCAGTGCGACGTGCTTGTCCGCCGCGCCGTAGTAGACGAACAGTGTCTCGTCGATGACGATCTTGCCGCACGGGAACACGCAGCCCCGGTAGTAGCCGTCGATCTCATAGTCCGCCTCGGGTTGCATGATCCAGTCCTTCGTGCGGTGGAGCACCTTGCTCGGGTCCTCGAGGTCGAGCAGCAGAGCACCGAGGCGATAGTACTTGTCGGTACCAACGGCGTGATAGATCGTCAGCCAGCCGTGCTTGGTCTTGATCGGCGGCGTGTTGATGCCCAGCTTACCGGCTTCCCAGTCGTATTTCGCCTTGATGAGGAGCTTGCTCTTGCGAAAGCCGAGCAAATCCTCGGCCGTGGAGATCCAGGCACATGCGTGCTTTGTACGATACTTCTTCCCGACCCATTCAAGTGGCCTGTGCATCATGACGTACTTGCCGTCGATTCTTTCGGGAAACAGCACGACGTCCCGGTCGTCGAGCAGCGCATCGGTGATGCGTCCGGCCCGAATGAAGGTCTTGAGGTCCTTCGTGAGCAACAGACCGGTCGTGGTGGCATTCCTGCGGAGGAATCGGGGGAACCCCGGCGGGCACTCAGGCGGCTTGTACTGCGTCGCCGGCGGCGTCCAGAATTGGCCGATGGGATAGTGCCGGCACGCGTACGTGATGTAGTAGTACTCGCCCATCTTGACCATTCGCGGGTCCTGAATCGTGCTGCCGTCGAACGCGTCTTGGCTCGGGCTGAGCGCGGGCTCGTCGGAGACGCGCTCGAAATGATACCCGTCGTTGCTGACGGCCAGGCCGAAGTAGCATTTGTACTCGGGATTTGTCTCCGCAGCGCGGTACAGCAGCAGCACGAGTCCCTTTTCTTTCTCGTACCACGCCGCCGGATTGAAGACGGCCAGGTTCTCCCACTCATTGACGGGGTTCGGCGAAAGGATGGGATTGCCCTTATAGCGTTGCAGTTTCACAAGCACCTCTCTGAAAATCGCAGCGCGATATGGATGGGCGAGGCACGCGCAACAAACAGCGCTGGCCATATCGCTTCAGATTCATTTTCGCGCCGCCAACACAGGACGCCAAACGATTATCGTCCTGACGGTGGCCCAAGTCTACAGAAGGGCACATGGGCTGTCAACTTTTCACGCGGGGGCTCGTGGATGAGTTGAGATGCACTTTGACATGTACGTTTGCTCTTGTTACGATAGCGATGGTCACATGGGACCGTTTTGGACAAGGGCAAACGCATGGCAACGAGAAACGCCAACACAAGGGATCTCCACCAGGCAGTTCGGCACTCTCCAGGAGTCACGTCATGAAACAGATGAACCGTAGGGAATTCGTGAAGGCGTCGGCTGCGGCAGGGCTGTCCATGGCCGTTCCGTTCTCCCAGGTCCGCGGGGCGAATGACGATATTCGGGTGGCCGTGGTGGGCATTCGCAGCCAGGGCAGCAACCACATCGGATGGTTCGGCAAGATCCCCGGCGTGCGGGTCGTGGCCATCTGCGACGCGGACAGTAGCTTTCTCGAACGAGAGGAACAGAAATTCGCCGGGCGAAACGAGAAAGTCGATACGTACGTGGACTATCGCAAGCTGCTGGAAGACAAGAACATCGACGCGGTGATTACCGCGACGCCGAACCACTGGCACGCGCTCGTCACCGTCTGGGCCTGCCAGGCCGGAAAGGACGTCTACGTCGAGAAGCCCGTCGCGCACAACATCTGGGAAGGGCGGCGGATGGTCGAGGCGGCCCGCAAGTACAAGCGCATCGTGCAGAGCGGCACACAACGTCGCTCGGACGAGGGGTTCCGGGAGGCCGTGGACTACATCAACGAGGGCCATCTCGGGAAGGTGACGCTGGTGCGCGGCTTCGTGTATGTGCGTCGCGGCAGTATTGGGAAAGTTGGCGGACCTCAGCCCGTGCCGGAATCGGTGGACTACAACCTGTGGACCGGTCCGGCCCCGCTCCTGCCGCTGATGCGCAAGAGCCTGCACTACGACTGGCACTGGATCTGGCCGACCGGCGACGGCGATTTCGGCAACAACGGCATCCACTACATCGATCTGTGTCGGTGGGCCGCCGGCCAGAACGAGCTGGCGCCTCGGGTGATGAGTCTCGGTGGACGGTTCGGCTATATCGACGACGGCGAAACACCGAACACGCAGATCGTGTTCCTGGACTACAAATCGGCCCCCATCCTCTTTGAGGTCCGCGGCTTGCCGCGCGCGAAGGGCGAATCGGCCATGGACGACTATCGGGGCACTCGGGCCCCCGTCATCATCCACTGCGAGAACGGCTACGTGGCCGGCGGCTGGGCCTACGACAACGAGGGCAACAAGATCAAGCAGTTCCGCCTGACGGAGGGTACGGGACATCACGAGAATTTCATCAAGGCCGTTCGCAGCCGCAAGGTCAGCGATCTCAACGCCGATGTCCTTGAGGGACATCTGTCGAGCGCCCTGTGCCACATGGGCAATATCTCGTATCGTCTCGGTGCGCAGGCGGCGCGGGATGAGATCATGGAACGAATCAAAGGACAGGCGGAACTTGTCGAATCGTTCGAGCGAATGCAGGAGCATCTCTTGCTGAACGGCGCGGACCTGAAGGCAACGCCGCGAATGCTCGGTCCCTGGTTGACGATGGACCCCCAGACCGAGCGATTCACGGGCGAATTCGCCGAAGAGGCCAACCGCCTGGTTCGGGGGACATACCGTGAACCCTTTGTGGTGCCGGAGCACGTGTAAGGCTCTGCGATTGACGCGAGCGTGGAAAGGAATCCCATGACGCAACCGGATCCTGTTGTCGCAGCGAGAGCCCCGTGGTGGCGTTCGATTGGACCGGCCCTCATCACGGCCTGTGTCGTCTTCGGCCCGGGCAGTCTCTTGATCAGCTCGAATGTGGGCGCCAACTACGGCTATGGATTGCTGTGGCTGCTCGTCCTGACCGGCGTGCTGATGGGCACGTTCATGACCATGGCCGCCCGCGTCGGCGTGATGGGCGGCGCGACGCCCTGCACGCTTATTGCGGCCCGCCTTGGCCGAGTGGCGGCCGCGGTCGTCGGCATCAATCTGTGCCTGATCTGCACCGCCTTTCAGTTCTCCAACAATCTCGCCGTCGCCGCCGCCTTTGACGCACTCGGCGTCAAACAACTGTTCGGCGACCCGGCCCAAATGTCGGACCAGATGCGGAGCCTCATCAGCACGGGTTTCCTTCTGGTCTTCAATGCGCTCGTCATCGCGTCCATCTTCGCGCTTCGCCAGGTGTACAACGGCCTCGAACGCATCATGAAGATCATGGTGGCGGTCATCCTGATCTGCTTTCTCGTGAACCTGTTCGTGGTTCGGCCGAGCCTGGGTGCCATCCTTGGCGGGTTGGTCCCACATGTGCCGGAGGGCTTGTCGCTCCGTCTGCCGACGCGCAGCGGGGCGGGAATCGTCGATCCCATGGTCCTGGTCGCCTCGCTGCTCGGCACGACGTTTTCGGTGGCCGCGGCCCTCTACCAGGGCAATCTCGTGCGAGAGAAGGGCTGGACCATCGGGGATTACAACCGGGGCATCGGTGATTCCATCGCGGGCGTGGCCGTTCTGACCGGGGTCAGCGCCATCATCATGATCACGAGCGGAACCGTCCTGCGGGGACAGCAGGCTAACGATATCGGCGTGCTGGCGACCCAGCTTCGGCCGTTGCTCGGTCCGGCCACCCGAATCCTCTTTTCCGTCGGTCTGTTCGCCGTGGCGATGAACCCCTTTGTGATCAACGCCATGATCGGGGGCAGCATTTTAGCCGACGGTGTCGGCAAACCGGCCCGATTGAGTGACCCCTGGTCGCGCCGGTTCACGGTGGTGGTGCTGATCGTGGGCATGGTTGTCGCGATGATCGTTCTCCACACGCCGGTGAAGAAGATCGATGCGATCATCTTCGGACAGGCCCTGACCGTGATCGGTAATCCCCTGATGGCCGCTGCGATCCTGTGGCTGGCGAACCGAAAAGACATCATGGGCGACAGGCGCAACACCCTGATCGTGAACATCGTGGGCGGCGTGGGTTTCCTCGTCGTGCTCTTGACCGCGCTGCGCGTTCTGTACCTTCTGATCCTTCGCCTGAGCTGATCGCTCGCAGCAGGGGGCAGGCGTCACAGGCCGGTCACGTGATACCCCATGGGGGCGACCTCGGCGCCGTCGGGGAGCCGGAAGGGTCGCTCGCCGAGGTTCACCGTGACCACAACGCCGTTCGCGAAGTGCGTCTGCTGTACGGTTCTATCCTCGGTCAGGAAGCGATGGTCGGTCATCTCGGAATAGCCGACGGCCCGCGCGACCGTGCAGACGCTCTTGTAGCTCTGCACGAAACGATCCCTGTTTTCGTCCCAGAACTCCCGCGTGAACATGAACATGGGCGGCGTGCCGTAGAGGACGTTGAACAGGTCCCGCTTGTCCCATAGCGAGGGAAGCTTGTTGTTGTAGTCGCCCCAGTACCATTGAGCCACGACGCAATCGTGATAGACCAGCTCCCACAGGGGCAGGCGATACTGATGGCCAAGCTGGTATTTCGCGACGCGTTCCGGGACCTCGTGCCAGATCTTGCGCATTTGCCGCCCGGCGTCGGGCACACGGTAGGGGCCCAGGCTGAGCATGCCCTCGAAGTAGTGGACGAACGGCACGGCGGCATCATGGCCGGTCTCGCTGCCGGTCACCAGGTGGGCCTCTTGCGACACATAGCGAAGGAGTTGCATCTTCCAATGCCGGCTCTCGCCTCGCGTCATCGGATGGGCCGGATGATAGCACTCCCGCCACGGAGAGGCCGTGGTCGTATCGATGAACCGGCATCGGTATGGGTGAGTCTTCAGTTCGGCCGGCACGCGCTCGGCGGCGTATTTCGGAGCCTGTCGGTCGCAGAGCACGGCACAAGGGTACATTTGTCCGTCCCTGCCTCGGACCGACCATCCTTTGCGCCAATCCCCGTTGGCGCCAATCATGATATCATCCGGCCACGCTCCCTGGGTCCAGTCCGGGTGCAGGCCGCGAAGTTCTTCCTTGACGACCTCCGGATCCATCAGGTCCTGGTAGATGTCGTACCGGCTGGTCAGCACGCCGGCCAGTGCGTTCATCGCTTCGATGGCCTCAGGGCTTTCGCGATGGCTCCACAGGATCCTGTCGATGCCGCAGGACTTCATGTCCTGTACGATGGGCAGGGAGTCCCTCTCCCAGCACCAGACGTTGACGGCGCCGATCAGCAGATCGACGTTTGGATTCTCGTCGCGCTTCTGTTCGAGGGTCTTCAGCAGACCCGCCTGCTGTGCGTAGGAGCGGTACCGCTTGCACATGGCGACGTGGCCGCCCTCGTCCAAGAGGACGTAGCGCAGCTTGCGCGTGTACCCGAATTTGCCTTTCTGGGCGTCCCATTCGGGTGCGATGCACAGCCTTCCGTCCCTGCGCGAGATCCGGATGGCCGCGTCGTCGGGCGTCTCCAGGATGGCCATATATCCTTCTTGTGCGTCCGTCACGCCCCAGAAGGGCATGCAGATCCCATGGCCGCCATAGGCGATCAGCCTGCGGGTCTCCACGGTCGCATCGTCGACCGG
>CBFDDG010000224.1:0-8004 GCA_965603505.1 uncultured Phycisphaerae bacterium
CGGTTCCACCTTCGTACTACTACCTGTGAGAATCTTGTTTTCTTACGCAGATTTCTCACGCTGAGATTGCGTTTAGCGCATAGCAGGCTGCCAGCAGACTTGGGGAGGGGTCCCGTTGATTGCTCAGAACAGGCGTGTCTTGCGGGGGGCTGGCATACCATCCTGCTGGCAGCCCCCAAAGCGAAAAAACGCGTTTTGGTTGCGGCCGAAGGCCGCGCTGTACTCTTCGTGCCCTTCGTGGTTTCAAGGACCGTCGTTTGGGAGATTGCCGCGTCGCTACGCTCCTCGCAATGACATTCCTGGATTCGCGGGTTCGGGGAATGATGGAGCGTGTCACGCCTCTTGTCGGGAAATTGGGGGGCGACGCAGTCCGTGGGGCTGAGGTCCCCAAGCGCGTCGTTCACTTGGCGTGGGTGCTTTCGAGGAACCTGATGAGGTGGTAAACGGCGAGGTTGTACGGGGTGGCGAGGCCGTGCTCTTGCGACAGCGCGATGACGGCGCCGTTCAGGGCGTCGATCTCCGTGCGTTTTCCGGCGGCGATGTCTTGGAGCATCGAGGATTTGTGCTCCGCCGTATCCGGGACGAGCCGGTCGTAAAACGCATCGAGGAACTCGGCCGGCTTGCGCCAGTGCGTTTGATGGCCGGCGGCCGTCATGACGGCGAAGACCTCTTCGGCGATTCGGTCCATCAGCGTCTTCGTCGATGGCTGCTCGGCCAAGGCCCCGTAAGGGACGCCGAGGATCGCGCCCAGCGGGTTCAGGGCGCAGTTGTAGAGCATCTTCGCCCAGAGGTCTTTCTCGATAGAGTCCGTCGTCTCGCAGGGTATGCCGCCCTCGCGGATGGCGCGGGCCAGCGGTTCGACGGCCGCAAGGTTGCCGGCAAACAGGCTACCGATGTGGATCGCGTCGGCGTGGACAGTGATCTCCACCTCATGCGGCCGGGGCCGGCGGAACCCGGTAATGACGCGGGCGCTGTAGACCCTCTGTTGCTCAAAATGAGCGCGGAAGAACTCGGCGTTACCCCAGCCGTTCTGGAACAGCACGAGTCGGGTGTTTTCGCCAATCCGATCTCGATGTTCCGCCAGGTCTTTCGCGGTCAAGGCGGAATCGAAAGACTTCGTGCAGACGAGGATGAAGTCATAAGGCCCGGCGGTCCGGTCCAGCGTGGTGAAGCAGCCGAAGCTCCCGGGCTCGGCGCGGGCGTCGCCGAAGATGCCCGTGCGGACCAATCCCGCCTCCCGCAAGGCGGCCGCCGTCTCGGCCCGGGCGATGATGTCGATCCGGTTCTCCGGGCGCACGAGGCAGCTTGCGATTCCCAGCCCTACCGCCCCGCCGCCGTAGATCAATATGTCCATACGATCCTGCTTCCCGTATGCGCGTTCATTCTACGCCGAGCTTCTGTCTCAGGATGTGGAGATTCATGACGTCTTCTTTGTTGTATTCGAGCAGCTTGTACAGGGCCTGGAGGTTGTTGCCGTTGACGTACTCCCACCACAGCTTGACGGCCATGTACCCGTTCATGCCGGGCAGCCGCCGCTCGATCCCGAGGCGAAGCTCGACCGCCTTCAGGCCGCCTTTGAGGTCGTGACGCCAACAATCGTACATCAGGTCCGTGTGTGCGAAGTGCTTGCGCAGGTCCAGGCCCAATGCGTATCGGATGAAGGGAAGATCGAATCGGCTCCCGTTGTACGTGTAAAGCCGGTCGACGCCGTCCAGCAGGCCCAGTACTCTGTCGGTGTTGATCTGATTGCCAAAGAGCTGCCCAAACCGATGTTGCGTGCCTCGCATGAGCGCGACCCCGACGACCGTCAGGTCTGCGTACCGCGCGCTGAGCCCGGTCGTTTCGATATCCAGGTAGCCGTAGCATTTCACTTTGCCGTCACTGCCCACGGCGGCCTTCTTTTCTCCGGCCGGACAGAATCGCGGCGTGCTCGTCGCAGTACTCCTTCCTGTCGCAATCCGGGCAATGTGAACCCCGCCAGATCCCGTCGAACTGCTCCATGATCTGGCCGACGATCGTCGGGTCCGTCGTGACGATCCCCGCTTCAAAGTTGCGTCGGCGCGTGCTCTTGGCCCCGACGCCGGCCCCGGTCAGATTGGCGCTGCCCGTGTAGGCGTATGCGCCATCCACCACGGCGCATTTGAGGTGGACGCGCGGGCAGAGCATCCGCTCCAATCCTTTGGAGAGACTGGGGTAGCGGTCGAAATCGCGGCGAAAGGCCGGCCCGGGCTCCTTCGCGTGCAGCAGGCGGATCTCCACGTTTCGGCACACCAGGTCCGAGAGCGTCTGGAGGAATGGGACCATGCCGCCGGCCCGGTGCACGTGCAGGTCCTTGAGGTCGGCCGTAGCCAGCCAGAGAAACCGCCGCGACTTCGGGATCGCCCGGCAGATCACCTCTTCGTATATATCCCTGTCTGTGATGAATTTCAACATGGCGTCGTGGACGAGCAATGCTCCAACTTATGGCCCTGTATCAGGATTAGCGCAGGGCAGTGTACCTATGGGCGGCACATTTTTCAAGCAACGGGAACACCGCCCAGCGTTTGGGGGTGTACGACAAGATCGTGGCAGACGCCCCCACCTGTCATTGCGAGCCAGCCGAAGGCTGGCGCGGCAATCTGGGACCCCAAACGCGGCCTTTGGCGTTTGGGAACCCTCTCAACGCCTTGCCTTTTCCGAGATTGCTTCGTCGGCGTGCGCCTCCTCGCAATGACATCGTTCTCAATCCTGACCTGCCATTTTCTCGTCGTGCACCAGTGCTTAGTCGCCCGCGCCACACTTGTTGGCGGATCCGGTGAAAGCCCCCCTGCCCTTGTCATTTCGACCAAGGCCGAAGGCCGCGCGGAGAAATCTGCGCGCGCCTGAGTGGTGCCTTCCATACGCGGCCGGATGTCTCGACTGCGCTTGCGCTCCGCTCGACATGACAAATGTGCCATGCGTCCGGGTTACTTGCGAACATAACGTGCACTCAGCATTCGGTCGCGCCCTCTGTTTAGACGCGCGGGGCGTTCTCTCAACCGTGGGTGTCCGAGAGCCATTCGTCGATCAGTTCATCGGCCGCATCGGGCAGCACGCCGGTAAGCCAGGCCAAATCGACTATGCTGAATCGCTTGCGGATCTCGTGCATGTGCAGGATGGCCGCTCGGATCCGCTCGCGCGAGCAGCCGATATCGGCGAGACAGACGGCGCCGCCGGCGCGTTGCAGCCAATCGCGAATTACCTGCGGCGATTTCACTTCCGTCGGCAGTCTCTCTCTGAGCCTGTCCCACTCTCTTCTCCTTCCGAGCGTTTCGCGCGCGGGCGCCAGGCTTTGTCTCTTGGCGTCGTATTGCTCCTTGATGGCGGCGACCACGGAAGGCACGCTCCAGAAACGATCATCCACCGCGGCGGGCAGGTCCCGGACCATCGGGTTTTCGGCGGCCAGCACCCTCTGATACAGAGCCGCCGAGAGCAGCGTGCCGACACCGACTTGCCGGCCGTGTAGGTCGTGACTTTCTCCACGCACTTCGGCCATCATGTCCAACGTGTGGCTCAGGAGATGCTCGCCGCCACTGGCCGGTGCGCTCGTGCCCACCAACGTCATGGCCAGACCGGTCCCGAAAAGAGCCTCGAACAACGCTTTGACGGCTTCCGGCTTGCCGTCTCGGATATCTTCGGGGTGGTCAAGATAGAGGTGCTCTATGTCGCCCACGATTCCCGCGCAGAAATCACAATAATATTCGTCGAACAGGCGGCGATTCACGAGCCAGTCGGCATTGCTCTGGTGCTTGGCGATGACATCGCCGAAACCTGCGGTCGTCATCTCCCGGGGCGCCCGCTCGATAATCAACGGTTCCGCGATCACGGCCAGCGGCGCCCTGGCCCGGATGAGCATCTTCACCCCGGCAATCGTCGGCGCGACGTTCGCCGCCGAGTAGCCGTTCATCGAGGCGGCCGTCGCCACGACAAGATAGGGGATGCCCAACTCGAAGCTCGACCACTTGGACAGGTCGTTGATGACGCCGCTTCCCACGGCCACCACGACGTCGGGTCGCGGGCCGCGCAATCGTTCGACCAGCGAGCGATGCGTGAGATCATCGCAGACGGGCCCGCGACTGACCCGGTCCGGAACGATGATCCGGGTCGTGTCGAGCCCACCCTTTGTCAGAGCATTCTGCGTCTTCTCCCCGCAGACCTCCCAGGTGCGCACGTCGGCGACGACGGCCACATGCCGCACATCCGCACAACTCTCGCGGACAATCTCAGACAGCGAATCGACCGCGCCGTCCTCGTAAAGGAACCGGCGGACGGGTATCTGATGGGCTCGCCCACACTCACATTCGAAGCTCGTTCCCAATCGTTGTGACAAATCCATTCGATGCCGCCTGACAAAGGACAATTCAGATGTTCCACGAACCAGTGTAGAGCGGCCGTATCGACCAGTCAATGGAATGCTGCGCCGGTCACAAGGTTGCCCCTGCCGCCCGAATGGCTATAATGTCTCCTATGGCGTCGAATGGTACACGGATATCCGGGAACGCAATGGGTGAAGAGAGCATGAAGAGAAGAGAATTGCTAAAGGCCACCGGGCTCGGCGCGGCGTCGCTTTTCTTGGGGCTGCCGGCAGGCCGGGCGGAAAGCCGCTCGAAACAGCCCAATCTGGTTTTCGTCTTCGCCGATCAGTGGCGGGCGGAGGCAACGGGCTACGCCGGCAATCGCCAGGTGCGAACGCCCCATCTGGACCGGCTGGCCGCCGAGAGTGTGAACTTCCGAAATGCGGTCTCCTGCTGTCCGGTCTGTTGTCCCTATCGGGCCAGTTTGCTGACGGGCCAGTACCCCCTGATGCACGGCGTCTTCCTGAACGACGTGCCGCTGACCGATGACGCCGTGTCGATCGCCAAGGTGTATCGTCGCGCCGGCTATCGCACCGCGTACATCGGCAAGTGGCACCTCAACGGCAAGCACCGCAGCGGTTTCATTCCGCGCGAGCAGCGCCAGGGATTTGAATTCTGGAAGGCCCTGGGCTGCACGCACGCCTATAACAACTCGTTCTACTACGGCGACGAAAATGTAAAGCAGAAGTGGGACGGCTACGACCCCATCGCCCAGACCCGCGAGGCCCAGCGCTACATCCGCGCGCACGCAGACGGCTCTCCATTCACCCTCTTTCTCTCTTGGGGGCCGCCCCACGCGCCCTATCAGACAGCGCCCGAGAAATACAGGAAGCTGTTCAAGCCCGAAGACATCACGTTGCGACCGAACGTGCCCGAGGCAGATCAGGACAAGGCCCGGAAGGTGCTTGCCGGCTACTACGCCCATATCGCCGCGCTCGACGACTGTATCGGCGAGCTTCTCGAAACGTTGCGGCAGACCGGGATCGAGCGGGACACCATTCTCGTCTTCACCTCCGATCATGGGGACATGCTCTATTCTCACGGCGGCCAGAAGAAACAGCAGCCGTGGGACGAATCCATTCGCGTTCCGTTCTTGCTGCGTTATCCCGCCTTGCTTGGCACAAAGGGCAAGACGATAGACGTACCCATCAACACGCCCGACATCATGCCGACGCTGCTGGGTCTGAGCGGATTGAGTATCCCTGAGACAGTGGAGGGCACGGATTTCTCCGGCGTCGTGAGCGGCACGTCGTCGGCGACCGAATCCGCCGCATTGATCATGTGCCCCTCGCCGTTCGGGCAGTGGACGCGAGCGCGAGGCGGCCGTGAGTATCGCGGCGTGAGAACGCGACGGCACACCTACGTCCGCGATCGCAGCGGACCCTGGCTGCTCTATGACAACGAGCACGACCCGCATCAACTCGACAACCTGTGCAACAAGCCCGAGCACGCGGCTTTGCAGGCGACCCTCGACGTCCTCGTGGCGAAGAGGCTCAAGGAAACCAACGACAAGTTTCTCTCCGGCTGGGACTACATCAAGAAGTGGGGCTATGAGGTGGACGAATCCGGCACCGTCCGGTACACCAATTAAGGGGAGCCTTCGAGCACGCCGTCTCGCAGATAGATTGTCCGAGTGGCAAATTCCCTTGCGGCCGGGCCGTGCGTGGCAACGATTACTGTGCCGCCCTCGCGTTGGAAATCCTGAAGGTGCTTGAGGACCGAACGGGCGTTTTCCGGATCGAGATTGCCGGTCGGCTCATCGGCGAGAATCAGTTTCGGTCGATTCAGCAGGGCCCTGGCAATCGCCGTACGCTGTTTTTCTCCGGCGCTCAGCTCGGCCGGCCTGTGCGAGGCACGGTGCCGAAGACCGAGTTGCTGCACGAGCCCTTCGGCACGTCCCTTGTCGATTCGCCCCACAGCCCCCGCGGCCACGAGGATGTTCTCGCGCACGTTCAGATACGGCACCAAATGGAACATCTGAAAGACGAACCCGATGTTGTCGGCGCGAAACCTGGCGCGGTCGGGCACGGGCATCTCATAGATGTCCCGTCCGTCGAAGCGCACCACGCCGGCGCTGGGCCGGAGCATCGCGGCGACCATCATCAGCAGAGTGGTCTTGCCGCTGCCGCTCGGCCCGCACACCACGACGAACTCGCCCCTATCGATCTCAAGGGTCACGCCTTCCAACGCTTTGACCTGGCCCGTTCGCGTTCGGTAGGTTCTCGTCAGATCCTGAAGAGTCAGCACGTTCATTCCTCCCTCAGGGTTGCGGCCGGATCGTAGGTGACTGCGATCATGGTCGGGACGAAACTGGCCACAACGGCAAACAACGGCGCCAGCAGGCAGGAGAAAACGAAAAGGGAGAACTCTGCGCGGACCATGGTTCGCGCCGTGATCTCGAAGATGCCCGGGCCGAAGCGCAGGCCCAGGCCGGTCCCCAACAGAAAGCCTGCAATAGCCCCAAGGACGCCCACGAGAACGGCCTTGCCGAGAAAGAGCAGCATGACGTTGGCGGTGTTGTATCCGAGGGCCCGCAGCAAGCCGATCTCCTGCTGCCTGTCGCGCACGTTCATGACGGCCAGCACGCCGATCCACACACCGCAGGCCGCGATCACAAACGGCAGCATCACAGCGAAAATCTTGTGGACCATCTGCCGCTGCTTCGCGCGGGCGTCCGCAATGGACTTCACCTGGAGCACCTGCGCCTCGGGCAGAACCGAACGGATTTCCTCGCGGAGAATGGCGACGGGATCGCCCTTGGCGAAGCACAGACAGTCCACCGCCTTGATCCCCGTAATCTGTCCGGGCAGGTTGAGGATCGCCTGGGCGTCGAGCAGGCTGCACTGGATTCGCATGTCATCCGTTCCGCCGGACTCGCCGAGGCACCTTTCGACCCGCAGCGTTTTGTCGCTCACGGTAATCGCATCGCCCTTGCGAACCTGCAGTGCCTCGGCGATGCGGTGCCCCACGTATGCGGTCCCAGGCTCGACGCGGAACGTCATCGGCGGCTTCTTCTGGCCCGGCGGACAAACCTCGGGAGCAACGCCCGTCAGGATGATTTCCTTGCCTCGCCACTCGATTTTGCCTTCAAGCGTCGCGAGCAAGTGGTTGTAAGAAATGTTCTTCTGAGAGGCGAGCTTCTCCAGACACGCTTCGGGTATGGTCTTGTCGGGAATCCCCGTGATGAGAAAGGCGCCCACGTCGGCATCCCGCGCGATGATGTGCAGGTTGTAGCCCATGGATAGCATGAGGCGGGCCGTCTCTCTGGCCGATGCCTTGCGAGCCGTGTAGAATGCGACGAGGAACGCGACGGCAGTCATCACAGCCAGCACTGCGAGCAGGAAATTGACCTTGCGGTGCCGAATCTCTTTGAAGACCATGGTGAGGATGGACATACCGTTTCTGCCTGTGAAGATCATTGGAGGCTGCTTTCGGGAATATAGGCGAGCGAGGTTTGCATGGAGAAGCCACAAGTACAGCCCGAGCTCGCCTCAGGTATCAGCAGCAATCCGCCCGCTGGGATCATGTTGATCCAGCAGCCGGGCCGCGTCACGGAGTTGAGCCGCATCGGCCCACCCTCCGGCCCGAGATCGTACATCCAGGGATTGAGGCCCCGCCAGAACAGACACTG
>CBFDDG010000225.1:0-7999 GCA_965603505.1 uncultured Phycisphaerae bacterium
TCGCCACGGAAATCTCCGGGGCGCTACGCGGATTGCCCGTGGTGCGCGGCCGGCAGGTCCACAGTGCGGCGGAGTTCCTGTTCGATCTGCTCTATGAGGTCGGCGGCTTCGATGCGCGGGTCATCCGCTGGCGCCGGCAGCGGGCGATGCAGCAATCCGAGATCGGCGAGTTCATCCAGGAGCAAAAGAAGCTCGGGGCCAAGTGGCAGTACCCGCTGGAGAGCGAGCGGGCGCTGCTGCAGAAAGTCAAGATCGGTGACCGGACCGGGGCCAAGGAAATCCTCAATTCCATTCTCGGGACGATCCTGTTCAAGGACATCGGCGACCTCGGGATCCTCAAGGCGAGGCTGCTGGAGCTGCTGAGCGTGCTGAGCCGTGCGGCGGTCGAGGGCGGCGTGGCGATCGAGACGATGCTGGAGAAGAACCTTACCTACGTCAACAGGGTGATACAGATCGGCAGCCAGGAGGACCTGTGCGCCTGGATCAGCACGGCGCTGAACGAGTTCATTGAGCTGGTGTACTCTTCGCAGGACGCTCGCAAGATGACGCAGATCCGCCCGGCGGTCAACTACATCGACGCGAATTACGACAAGGCGATCACGCTGGCCGAGATCGCCCGGGCATCGCATCTGAGCGTCTCCCGCCTGGCGCACCTGTTCAAGGAGCAGATGGGCATCACGGTGATCGGCTACGTCACCGGGGTACGGATCGAACGGGCGAAGGAGCTGCTGCTGAGCACGGACCAGAGTTGCACGGAGATCTGTTTCGAGGTGGGCTACAGCAACCAGAGCTACTTCACGCGAACGTTCAAATCGTTGGTGGGGATTCCCCCGCGGCAGTTCCGGGCCCAAAACCGGCGTTAGGGAGCGTCGTTCTGCCTCGCGTGCGTGACAAGTCGTATCCGAGACGTTCCGTACCCGCGCGCCGGGCTCGTCTCCGAGGATACCGGGCTGCGAAATCTCCTTCGACTCTGAGATGGCTATCCTTTCAGCTTGACAGCTTGCCTATCCTCTCATACTATCGCTCGTATCGTTTGCGGGGCCGACAGGAAACAGCGTTTTCTTTCGGCCCATTCCGAACTCGACTTGGCTCGAGGGCCGGAACTCGCGTCGGGTCGACGGCGGGGCAAAACGGATTTTGACGCTACAAAAGGAAAGGAGTACGCCGAACCCTGACCATGTCGCAAGGCATCGCTATTCTGGGGTCCACCGGGTCCATCGGGCGAAATGCCCTGCGTGTCCTCGACGCGCTCGGGCCTGAGTACCGCGTGGTTGGACTGAGCGCCCACAGCAACGTGGAACTCCTGGCGCAGCAGGCCCGACGGTACGAGCCGCGGTTCGCGGCTGTAACCAATGAGGATTCCGCAGCAAAATTCCGGGCGATGATGAACGGCCCGGACCTCGAAATCCTCTCCGGCCAGGAGAGTCTCACCGGGCTCGTGCAGCACGAGGAGGTCGATACGGTCCTGACGGCGGTCGTGGGAGCAGCCGGCCTTCCTTCGGCCCTGGCGGCCGCGAAGGCGGGCAAGCGGCTTGCGATTGCCAACAAGGAGCCGCTCGTCGTGGCGGGCGAGCTGCTCACCCGAACCGCGAGGGAGCACGGCAGCATGCTGCTGCCCGTGGACAGCGAGCACTCCGCCGTGTTCCAGGCCTTGCAGTCGGGTTCGACGCCGGAGGTGCAGCGGATCCTGCTCACCGGCTCCGGCGGCCCGTTCCGCGGGGCGACGCTCGACGAACTGCAGGATGTGACGCGGGAACAGGCGCTGGCCCATCCCGTATGGAACATGGGCCCGAAGATTACGATCGACTCGGCGACCATGATGAACAAGGCCCTGGAGGTGATTGAAGCCCGGTGGCTGTTCGACGTGCCGGTAGATCGGATCGAGGTGCTGATTCATCCGGAGTCGATCGTGCATTCGCTCGTGGAGTTTGTGGATGGCTCGGTGATCGCGCAGCTCGGCGAACCGGAGATGTGCCTGCCGATTCAATATGCCCTGACGTATCCTCGGCGGGTCGCCGGGGTGTCGAAACGACTTCGGCTGGAGGAGATCGGCCTGCTTCATTTCGAGAGGCCGGACCCTCAGACGTTCCGCGCCCTTTCGCTGGCGTATGAGGTGGCCCGGACCGGCGGCACGGCGGCCGCCGTGTTCAACGCCGCCAATGAGGC
Source organism: uncultured Phycisphaerae bacterium (assembly GCA_965603505.1). Lineage (GTDB taxonomy): Bacteria > Planctomycetota > Phycisphaerae > Sedimentisphaerales > Anaerobacaceae > PLanc-01. The sequence goes on from CBFDDG010000225.1 coordinate 2,167, forward strand.
GGCCGTGGAGGAGTTCCTGGCCGGCAGGATCGCATTCCTGCAGATCATGGAAGTGGTCGAAAGCTGTCTGGACAAGCACGATGTAAGGCACACCAAGTGCCTCGACGAGCTGCTCGAGGCCGACGCGTGGGCAAGGAGAGAGGTCAAAAAGAGGCTCAGACAAAGCATCTGGGGCCTGAAACCGTAAGATACGGCAGGAGGGAACGCGGGTTGTGCCCCGGTTCGGCCTGTCATGCAAATGTCGATCAGTTTGGGAGTGTTTGGATGTCAACAACGGCGAAGTCATGGACGAGGGTGTTCAGCCGTGTGCTCTGGGCCGCGGTCCTGGGAGTAATTGTCTATCTGATCGTGCGGAACGCAGGCGTTGTCGGCAACGTGCTCGTGGTTCTGGTCGGTTTCGGTGCGGTCGTGCTCGTTCATGAGTTCGGCCATTTCATCATCGCGAAGCTGGGCGGGATCAAGGTCGAGGCGTTCTCGATTTTCATGCCTCCTACGCTCTTGGGGATCCGCAAGGTCAAATCCAAGTTCATCCTCCGTTTCCTGCCGAGCTTTTCCAGGGAAAAAGGGGACGAGTCCGCCGAGAAAATGGAGGAGACGGAGTATCGCGTCGGCGTTTTCCCGTTCGGCGGTTACGTCAAGCTCCTGGGGCAGGAGGATACCGGCCCGGTAAAGCAGGTCGACGATCCACGGTCGTTTGCGAACAAGCCGGTGGGCATCCGAATCGCCGTCATTTCGGCGGGCGTCACTTTCAACGTCATCAGCGCGGCCATCATCTTCATGACCGTGTTCCTGATCGGGATCAAGCTGCCTCCGGCCGTGGTCGGCGGCGTGCTTCCGGAGTCGCCGGCGGCCAAGGCGGGCCTGCGGCCGGGCGACGAATTCCTCATGATTGACGGCAACACCAAAGACCTCGATTTCAGCAACATCCTGATTGCGGGGGCGCTGTCGAACATCAACGAGGCGATCCCGGTGACCGTTCGGCATCCGGACGGCGCGATGGAGAAAAAAGTCCTCGTGGCCAGAGACCTTCCGGGAGGCGCGTTTCGGGAGTTTGGCATCCTGCAGCCCCTGAGTCTGGAGATCGCCCCTGTTTCCCAGCCGGATCTCCTGCAGAAGCGAACGAACCTGCTGCCCGGAGACCGCATCGTGGCGGCCGGCGGCAAAGAAGTGGAGCACTACTGGGAATTGGCCGAGATCGTCGCCGGAACGCTCGCACCGAAGATCGGCGTTACCGCCGGGCGGACGACGGATGATAAAGAGGTCGAACGGATCGAGACGGAGCTGCCGTTGGCTTGGGCGCACGCCCAGGTCGAGGTGGAATCCGACGCGGACTTGAACCACGTGTACAGCATGGTCCCGCGCATGCGGATCACGGCGGTCAGCAATGGGGATGCCTCTGAGACGGCAGGACAAGGCCCGAACGACAAAGCTCAACTGCGGGCGGGAGATATCATTCTGGCGATTGGGGACGTCGAGTATCCCACATACAAGGAAATGCGCGACGTTACCACGGAGTCCGAAGGTGAGCCCTTGCCGATGAAGGTGTTGCGTACGGACGCCAACGAGGTCGAGCAGGTCGTCACGGTGGAGGTGGTCCCCAAGCGGGCCCCGGTAGGCGACCGCGTGCTGATCGGGATCGCCGTGGCGCTCGATGCGAGACACGCCGTGGTCGCCGACACCATCTCTGTGCTGAACGGACCGCCGGAGCTGGAGATCCCGCGGGGCGCGAGGATTGTCAGCGTCAACGACAAACCGGTATCGAGCTTCTATGACATTCTCGATGAGATCCGACGATGGGAAGGTCGCCCCGTGGCTCTCCGGTATCAGCGTGATGGCGACGTCGAAGGCGGTGTAACCCTGCAGACGGCCCGGGCGGAAAACGCCGTGACCGTGAAATCCATGCTGGCCGAGCCCGTGCCCTTCCTACCTCTCGATCGCCTGTACCAGGCGAAAGGTCCGGTCAATGCGCTCGGCATGGGGTATCGCCGAACCTGGACGTTCATCGCGCAGACCTACATCACCCTGAAGCGTCTGGTCGGCGGCTTAGTCAGCCCCAAGCACCTCATGGGTCCCGTGGGCATCATCACGTTCAGCTATCGCATCGTGGCCGAGCAGCCGCTGGTGAACTACGCCTACTTCCTCGGATTGATCAGCGCGACGATCGCCGTCATCAACTTTCTGCCCATACCGCCTTTCGACGGCGGATTGGTCGTGCTGATGCTCATCGAGAAGATCAAGGGCTCGGCGCTGACCGAACGGACGCAGGGCGTCGTGGCCTACGCGGGCTGGGTGCTCGTCCTGATTCTGCTGATCTATGTGACTTTCAACGACATCGTGCGCAGTTTCTTCAGTTAATTGGCGGTCCCTGCCGATAAGACCTCGTAGTACATGAAGTGCTGCGCGCAACGTACAGGTCCCAAGGGTTGGACGAGATCTGTGCCTGACACGGGCGCGCACGACGGAGTCGTCCGCCACAACCGGAGAAAGGATGCGAAGGCCTGCACATGTTCGCAGATAAGCCCGCCATGGAGACGCCCAAACATACCGATACGCACGTCCGTGCGAACATCGAACCGGCCGGCCGAAAAGCCCTGAGCAGCGCCCAATACCACACGGGTCTGCTTCACGCTCTGGAGCAGGCCGACCCGGAGGTCCACAGGCTCCTCGCGGAAGAGTACGATCGCCAGCAAAGCACGCTACAGCTCATCGCGGCGGAGAACCAGTGCTCGCGCGCCGTCTTAGCGGCGCTGGGGTCGGCCGTTCAGAACAAGACCACCGAGGGTTTCGTCGGGGCGCGTTTCCACGGAGGCTGCGAGGTCGTGGACTGCCTCGAGTCGCTTGCCATCAGCCGGGCCAGGGAAGTCTTCAAGGCCGCGTACGCCAATGTCCAGCCTCATTCGGGCACCAGCGCCAATCAGATCGTGCTAACCGCCATCCTCGAAAAGGGAGAACGCATTCTAAGCCTTGCCATGGACCAGGGCGGGCACGTCTCGCACGGGGCGCCCGTGGCGTTCGCGGGCAAATTCTTCGAGGTCGAGCATTATCGCGTCCGTCCGGACAGCTTTCTGCTGGATTACGACGCCATCCGGGAGCAGGCCCGGCGCTTCGGGCCCAAGCTGATCATCTGCGGGGCCACCGCCTACTCGCGAACGATCGATTTCGCTCAATTCCGCGCCATCGCGGATGAAGTCGGCGCGTTTCTCATGGCGGACGTGTCGCACATCTCCGGCCTGATTGCCGGCGGGGCGCACCCGTCGCCGGTGGACTGCGCCCACTTCACGACGACGAGCACCTACAAGCCCGGCGGTCCTCGCGGCGGCCTGATCCTCATGGGCCGGGATTTTGACCGGCCGTTCCAAGCCGACGGTAAGACGGGGCCGCTGTGGAAGCGCATCGAGAAGACCACGTTCCCCGGCTTCCAGGGCACACCATACCTGAACAACATCGCCGCCAAGGGCGCGTTTTTCAAGGAAATGCTGTCCCCCGCGTACCGCGACCGGCAATATCGCATCGTGGAAAACGCCGGAACACTAGCCCAGGATTTCCTGGAGCTTGGCTACGACGTGCTCACCGGCGGGACCGACAATCACATGTTCCTGATCAACGTCGCAAACCGCCGCCAGGGGTTGACCGGCCTGATCGCGCAGAAGTGCCTCGAGGATTGTGGCATCATCGTGAACATGAACCGGCTGCCCTACGACGGCCGCAGCGCCCGCATCACGAGCGGCATGCGCCTGGGCACCCCTATCACCACGAAGAACGGCATGAGTCGGCCGGAGATGCAGGTCATCGCGCGGCTGGTGGACGAGGTCCTGACGCACGTGGAGATCGTAAGCGAAAGGCAGTACCGCCTCGATCCTGCCCTCCCGGATGCGATGAAAGAGCGCGTCCGCGATCTCTGCAACCGATTCCCCATGCAGTGATCGGCCGCCGACGGCGGTCCCCCCTGATCGAGGCCGAACCAGCCCATCGCGAGCCAAGGGCTGATTTACCGGCTCAATCGTCCCCCAAGAAAAAAGGCCATAAGTGGGAAGCTTATGGCCTGTGTGCTTGTAACCGAAATGTCTTGTTGTTGCTTGGTTCAGATCATATCGATCTCAGTTGTCCAGAGGCGGCGGCCGAACGAAGTTGGCGGAATTCCACCCTTGCACAAAGACGTTGACAAACGAATCTGTACACGTGGTTTGATAGTGTGTTGGTTCTTGGTATCTGGCGGTCTGCTCGGCGGATTGCGGGCAGACACTCATGACAGAGCACAACCAGAAGACTTCGGCGACAAACATCCGTGTTTTCATGATCTGATCCCCAATGTTCCTCTCTAAATATCGGCCGCCCTGCGATATTTTCCTTAACAGATTTGCGTCGATGGACGATGGCGGCAACGGTACATCTTGAGGTGTCTCCGAGCTGAATGGAGGTATCAATGTGAAGAATTCGTATTTCCCGGTCCTGATCTTTCCGGCGTTTCACAGCCCTTGCGGACAGGGGGTTATCAGTGCTGATACGCGGGATTGGCGGCGAAATCCACAAATCGAGCGGCCGGCATGAGAATTCTGGTCTCAAAAGGGGGCGGTTTTCCGGCCAATACCGTTGAAATCGGATGGAGCAATGTGGTATGATGAACATGGTTGCAGGCCGGAGCATTGGTCGTGAGGTCAAATCGGCAATCGTAAACAAGAGTCCTGCGGCCGGTGCTCTTGCCTGCCCTGTGAGTCATGATTTTGGCGCTCGAGGAGGAACCTGTATTGGCGGCAATGCAGCCCCACACCCGAGAATATGCTCCGTACGGCTTTTCATCACCGCTCCTGCATATTGGTGCACGCTCAGTTTCCAGAAAGGAGGTGAGCTCGCGAATTCTGTTGAGCATGTGAGGAAGCCATGGTGGGCGGATCGCGGAGCGATGGGTGCTTTGTGTCCACGACATAGCGTCGTGGCATCGGTATATGACATTCTTGAAGAAGGACGATCATGTTGAGAAAACCAGTTTTCGCAGTATTCTGCATCCTGCTGTTGGGGGCGGCCGGGGCCGCTCTCGCCGCGCTCGACCCGGACCTCGTTGCCTATTGGCCCTACGACGAGGGGGCCGGTACCATTGCCGTTGATTTGAGCGGCAATGGCAATGACGGTACCCTCCAAGGGGGCGCTCTATGGGTTGCCGGCCAGCTTGACGGGGCGATACAATTCAACGGCTCCGATGCGTACGTTAGTGCTCCTCATATCGCGTTTGACAGCCGCAGTTTCACGATCGCGATGTGGATAAATCCGGTTTTATACACCACCCAGCAAACCGTCTTCTCGCAACAACAGTCAGGGGATACGAACTTGAGTATGCATTTTCGGCTTGGAGGGCCCGCGGGCACGATTCCGGCCCCTGGCGCCGTCCGTATGGGGTTCTACGCCAACGACCTGGATACTGCCGATGGGCTCATCGAGGACAATACGTGGTACCATCTGACGTTCTGGTACGACTCTGCGGCCCAGAATCGGAAGATCTACATCAATGGCGTGCAGGCCGCTCAGGGTTCCGCCAATCCCTATCTCGGGACGGCGGGCGACACGAGGGTTGGCTCATGGAATAATGGCGAGTACTTCCAGGGCATCATCGACGATGTCCAGGTCTACTACAGGGCACTGTCGGACGCCGAGATTCAAAAGTCCATGCTGGGCCTGGGAGACACCTCCCTCGCGACCGATCCCGCCCCCGAGGACGGGGCGGTTGACGTGCCTCGCGACGCGGTCCTGAGCTGGACGGCAGGCGAGTTCGCCGCCAGCCACGACGTGTATTTCGGCGCCACCTTTGACGATGTCAACAACGCGACTGTGGCGGCCAGTC
>CBFDDG010000226.1:0-7995 GCA_965603505.1 uncultured Phycisphaerae bacterium
CGGACGAGCACGGCCATGGTCGCCTTTCTAAAGAAGGCCCTGGCCGTGGACCCGCAACGGCGGTTCACAGATGCAGAGGAAATGCTGGGGGGCTTGTTGGAGGCGGTGCCGAAGGGCATACAGACTCATCCGGGCCACGGGGCAGTCCGCCGTCGCAAGCTCGATTGGCGCAAGAACCGGCGAGGTGCATTCATTCGCCGGTACGGGAAAGTGCTGACGGCCTCGTTCCGCTGTTCCGATTGTGGCGAGCCGATCTCCGAGAGTATGATCGCGTGCCCCTGGTGCGGGAGCGAGCGGAATCGTTTTGACGAGGGCACCCCGTTCAGTCACGTTTGTCGGCGCTGCCACCGAGGCGTGCTGCCGGAGTGGCGGTTCTGCCCGTGGTGCTATGGGCCGGGCTTCAAGGACCCGAGCGAAACGCAAACGCCGGGCGTGCGGTATCAAGGCCGCTGCAGCCATTGTCATGGAAAGCTGATGCGATTTATGCGATACTGCCCGTGGTGTCGCAGAAAGGTGCGAAAACCGTGGCAGGTCCGGCCGTTTCCCGAGGTCTGCGGACGTTGCAACTGGTCCGTGGATTCGCAGTATTGGACGTTCTGTCCGTGGTGTGAACTGCTCTTGGTGACGTAGCCGTCGAGTAGAAATCGATTCGTTATGGACAGATGGGAGAGCAGGTAGATGGCATATCCGTTCGAGTGGGGGGCGGCCACGGATATTGGGAAGATTCGCGAGAAGAATGAGGACGCCTTCGTGGCGGAGCCGGAGATCGGGCTGTTCCTGGCCCTGGACGGCCTGGGCGGGCATCCGGCAGGCGACGTGGCGGCGGCCGCGGCCGCGAAGGATCTGCCGGCCATGGTGCGCGAGCGGCTCGACTCGATGAAGGCACGCCGGTCCCGAGCGATCCGTCAATGGCTTGCACGGCTCACTCGCGAGCAAAGCGGACAACTCCATCTTCAAGGTCTGACCCAAAGCGGCTGCGAGGGGATGGGGGCCACATTGGCCACCGTGCTCTTTCTGGCCGGACGGGCATACGTCGCGAATCTGGGTGACAGCCGAGTATACCGGCTCCGCGCCGGCAGGCTCGTCCGGCTCAGCAGGGACCATTCTGTCGTCCATGAACTCGTGGAGCAGGGCGAGATCGAGCCCGACGACGCGATGACGCATCACGCCAAGAATCTTGTGACCCAGTATCTGGGCATGTCTGGGGAGGCTCACGCGTACGTCCGCTCGTACGCCGTGAAGCGCGAAGACTGTTTCCTGCTGTGTACGGATGGGTTGACGGACCAGGTGAAGGAGGCGACCGTCGGCGAGCTGTTGCGAGGGCACAGCGATTGCCAGGCCGCCTGTGAGCGACTCGTGGAGATGGCCAATGCCAGTGGCGGTCTGGACAACATCACGGTGGTGTTGGTCCGTTGGATCGATGAGCCGCACGAGTGCCGCTGAGAGCAGCCCTGTCGGATGCCCTGATCGTCAGGCGCTCGCTCTTCATGCGATTGTGTTTTTTTTTCATCACTTTTCTTGCCATCCGACGGAACTCGCTTGCGGAAGCAAGGAACAGCCACTAAGATAGCCGAAGTTCCTCAGAGGTGTAAGTGAGTACGGAGTTGATCATGACACACAAGTTCATCAATGAGATCGGAGCCGGTGAAACGGTCAATGGCATCTACGTGGTGCGCGATCCGATTCTCCGCAGCACGACGCGCGGCGACTTGTATATTGCGATGTTCCTCTCGGACCGCACGGGGCAATTGAACGGTCGGATGTGGCAGGCGACGGAGGCGGTCTACAAGGCCCTGCCCAAGCCCGGCTTCGTCCACGTGCAGGGTCGGAGCGAGCTCTACCAGAACAACCTGCAGATCGTGGTCAACAACGCCGCGACTGTCGATCCGAGCAAGGTCAACGTCGAGGACTATCTGGCCCGCACCAGCAAGGATTGCGACCAGATGTTCAAAGATGTGAAGGAAATCGTCGGCACGATCCGGCATCCTCAACTCGCCGCGATGACGAAAGCATTCCTCGCGGATAACGACCTGATGGCGAATTTCTGCACCGCGCCGGGCGGGATGAAGCTGCACCACGACTGCATCGGCGGCCTGCTCGAGCACACGCACAATATGCTTCGCGTAGCGCAGGCGATCCTGCCGCTGTATCCGGACCTCCAGGCGGACCTGGTCCTGGCCGGGATCTTCCTCCACGACATCGGCAAGACGGAGGAACTGGCCTACGACATGGCGTTCACCTACACCGACTCGGGACAGTTGATCGGCCACATCAGCAAGAGCCTGCTGATGATCCATCGCAAGGCCGAGGCCCTCCGTGCGAGCGGCACACCCATCGACCCGGAAATTCTGGATTCCCTGGGTCACGTCATTCTCTCGCACCACGGGGCGTACGAGTACGGCTCGCCCAAGCTGCCCGCGACGGCGGAGGCCTTCATGGTTTACTACATCGACGACCTCGACGCCAAGATGGACCAGGTGACATCGGCCATCGACGGAGAGATGAGCGACTCCAACTGGACCGCCTGGCAAAACGCCCTGCAAACCCGCCTCTACCGCAAACGCATCGACGCCGTGTAGTTGGCCCGGTCTGGTGTCTGCGCGGGCGCAGGCGTGTGTCCGGCGAGACGAGCTTACAGCACTGGTACCGCATTTCAGAAATCGTGTGACTATAGATTGCTTCGCTTCGCTCGCAATGACATGCAATAGCCCATCGATGCCATTGCGAGGAGCGCAGCGACGAAGCAATCTCTACCCCGGACAGTCACCGACCTGCAAAACACGGCACTAACTCGGAATCCAGATCTTCTTGGCGTTGATGATTTCGGCGCGGCCGGGAAGCGACAGGGGAGTCGGGGTCCTGGTAGCGAAGATCAGCCCTTTGTAGCTGGTCAGATAATGGTACTTGGTGGAAAAGACGCCACCGGTCGCGCAGACGACGAGCGGGGCCTCGGCTCGTCTGAGGATAATCTCAAAGTCATCAGATTCGACGTTGACGATTGCGCCCGATGCCTTGATCGCGTTCGCGATGGCGGCCCCGGCCGCCGCGGCCGCCCCGGCTCCACCGGCTGCTGCTCCGTTTGTCATGGCACATCCCTTCCTTTGCCCGTGTCCCTTTCTCACAGTCGCCGGATCACCCGGCGGTCCAGACCTCCGGCTCGTGGGAGCCGACCGTGCAGTACTCGATGCAATAGGGCGTAATCTCCAGGACGCCGTAGTTCGGATCGTCCGGGCCGCTGAAGATCGGCGCCAGCATGTCACTCCAAAAGCCGTGCCGTGCCTCCTTGCTGGTATTCAGCGCAGCCCGACCCTGAATCTGCAAATAGGGGACCATGTTCATCGGATTGGTGACGCCGCAGGTCAGGTGGACCTCGGGGTTCTGCTCGATCTGCTTGACCTTGCGGGCGCCGACGAACGTCGCGCACCGGACCGTCAGGTCCGCCGAAGCGACCGCCATCACGTAGCGCACCCAGGGCTTGGAATCCTGCGTGACTGTGGCCAGCCCGCACAACTGGGGCCGTTCGAGAATCCGATAGATTCGGTCTTTCAGGTCAGACATAGCTCGACTCCTTTCTGCTTCTCATTGGGCTGCCGATGGACTGCTCCATCGCTTGAGGATCTCGATACACTCGATCATGGCCCGGGCGTTGTGGTAGCCGGCCTTCCAGGGACTGGCCTTGTCACCCTGCGGCTGTCCCTGGGCCGTAACCGTCGGGTGCCATTCGCCCGTGTCCCAATCCACCATCTTCGTCTCGATGAAGCGGAACGTGTTCTCGAAAACCGGAAGGTACTTCGCATCGCTCGTGTATTCATGCATGTGCAGCGCGCTGACGATGGCCTCGGCCTGCACCCACCAGGACTTACTTCGATCGTCCGCCGAAGCGTTGAACCGCCCGGTATAGAAGAACCCACCGCCCCGTCCGTCGTGACCGTACTGGAGTGAGTATCGAAACAGAGTCTCATAGAGATCCATGAACGGATAATTCGACACCCCTGCGGCTTCGCACGCATCCATGAGCAGCCAGATATTCTCGATATCGTGGCCGTAGGATACGCGCGCGTAGTCGCTGTCCAATCGCGGGGTCCAATCCCGGTCGTACTTGTCCGTGCAGGCGCCGAGGTCCTTCCGCACGACGGTATTGCTCTCGATGTTGATCAGCTCCAGAAGACGCTCCCGGGCCAACGGCAGTTGGCTCGCCCGGTAGAAGGTCGTCATGGCCTCGAGCAGGTGGAGGTGCGTGTTCATCAGCTTCATCTCGGCCGGCGCCCCCATATAGGACGACTCCGAGGCCGGCGGGCTCGTCCAGTCCGGATAGAAGTACTCGGCATAGCCGCCGTAGGCCTTATCGTACGCCCTCTCTTCGAGGACGTTGAAGAATTGCGTGGCGAAATCGAGGGCTTCCTCATTGCCGCTCGCGAGATAGTATTCGGATAGCGCGTAGAGTCCGAACGACTGCCCGTAGAGGTGCTTGTTGGGCCTGGTCTTCTGCTTGCCCGTGACGTCCACCTCCCAGTAGAAGCCGCCGTTCTCGTGGTCCCACATCTTATCCTTCAGGAAGCGATAGCCGATCTCGGCCGCTTCCAGGTGCTTCGCGGGCTCATAGCCCGCGCGAGCCAGTCGCGAGAACAGCCACACCGTGCGGGCCTGCGATACGATCATCTTCGTCACGGGCTCTTTCAACGCACCGTCCGGCCCGAAGCTGATAATGTATCCGCCGTTCTGCCGATCCAGGCTCTTGTCGTACCAGAACGGCACGATGTTCTCCGTGAGGATCTTCTCCAGCCGGGGCATATATTCGCGGGCCAGTTCGACATGATCCGACTCGCCCCAGGCCAGGGGACACAGCAGCACAGTCAGGCCAACAACGGGCCACAACCTGTATGCAAGAGACTTACCGGTCATGATGTCACCTCGATTGAACGCAAGAGCTGATAGGGCCGGTCCGACCGTCGCCGGTCGCACCGCCCGCCATGTACGAGGCTAACGCGTGGAGCGTTTGAAAACGGCACTGCCTGTCGTACAGGCGGCCAATTCCCACCCGTCGGCGCCGAGCCTGTTGAATTTCTCCTCCAGATTCCGCGCTTTGTCAATGCCGCGTCTCTCCGCCTCAAGAATGTCCTCATCCGTCAGTTGCACGTCAATGATGACGTCGCTGAAGTTGAGGATCGTGTATTCCCAACGACCGCCGCCAGACTGTGCAGGGGCCGGATCCGTAGCGTACAAGATCGCAAAGGCGACGAGAATACCGGCGAGTAGGGATAATGAGATTGGTGTGAGTCTTTGCATTTCGAATCTCCTCTTTGTCTGATGTAGATGATTACAATCTACCGTTGCTTGTCTGCACGACGACTTCGCCGTGCACCTTTCACTATTGCCCGAGGTGTTTGTCGGCGAAATCCATGTATTGCTGCCAGTCATAGTCGGTGACATTGTGGCCGCCGGTACGGATGTGGTAGCCGACGGCGCCCATGGCCGGCTGGTTCACCGCCGGCATGTCCTCGGCCGGCAGCGGCTCGACGCCCAGCAGCTTGCAGACCCCTCCGGCGTGCTTGGCCGACAGGAACTCACCGCGAGGGTCGGCCCAGCGGTCCTTTTCGGCACTGGCGACGTATACGGGCCTCGGCGCCATCAGCGCGATCAGCATGTGCTGGTCGATGGGCAGCGTATTCTCCTTGCCGTTGTACCGGGTGAAGTTGTCACAGAACCAGTGCGGGAAGGACGTATTGATGCGCTGCACGGTTTCGCCGAAGGCGCGACGGGAGAGGGCCGCGCCGCCGCAGCCCGAATCGTTGGAGATGACCAAGGCGAAGCGCTCGTCCGTGGCCCCGGCCCAGAGCGAGGTCTTGCCGAGCCGGGAATGGCCCATGACCGCCACGTGCTTCTGGTCGATGTCGGGGTCGGTCTCGAAGTAGTCCATCGCTCGACTCAAGCCCCACGCCCAGGCGCCGATGGAACCCCACTCATCGGGGGCCGGCTGGGTCTGACCCGCCTTGTAGAACAGGGGGTGTATGCCGTTCTTGAAGCCGTCGTCAAAGTCCGGGTCGATGTCCCCGTAGTAGATCGTCGCCACACCGTAGCCTCGTTCGAGGATTTTCTCCACCGGCCAACGACCGGCCGCCTTGCCTCTGGAATCCGCCGTTGCCCGATGATCGCCGCTTCGCATCCAACTCTTCGAGATGGTGATGTCGGGGTCGGAGTGGATCGAATGGTTGCCCTGGAAATTCAGTCCGACAAACAGCGGGACGGGCTTGCGATCCTTGTTTGGCAGATAGATGAGAATGGTCATGTTGGGGTCCTGCCGCCGGCCCGTGAAATAGACCGTGACCTCTTTCCGTGTGGCCCGGCCGTCCAGGGCGCTCTTGTTGACGGAGGTGGTCATGAAGGTCATGAACTGCGGCTTGCCCGGCGACCGGCCGTACATCTGTTCCTCGAAGAGTCTCACAATCTCCGGCCGGCGCTTCTGCCTCCACACCTCGGCGTCATTCACTTTCGAGCCATCGAGGCAGACGAGCGGGTCCGGCAGGGTATACTCGGGCACTTTCGATTCGTCATAGTTGGCCTCCTGGCCCAAGGCCGTGGTGGCGAACAGGCCCGTCAGAGCGATCACCGTGACACAAAAGGTCTCTTGCAGGACGCGTGACATAATGGGTCCTCCTTTGATTGCAGCCGTCTTTGTTTATTGGGTTACATCATTCTCATTCTGGATGCCGGCGCCGTTTCGCAGTATTCTATGGGAAGGCCGATTGCCGGCGGTGTTCCGGAGAAGATACTACCCGCTGGGCCACCGTGTTATCAAGAGAAAACCGTGTTTGCGATTTGAAGGATCGTTCTGATGTTCTCACGCACGCGTGCCGCAACAAAACGATCTGCGTCCCGGCCGGTGGCGAGTCCACGGTCTGGCTCTTCAAGGCCGAGCGCCGGTAGCCATACCGTGGTCCCGGCGGCACACTCGTAGTTGAGACAAGTCGCCATGGTCCCTATAATGGTCCCCGGAATAAGGTCCACGTTGGACGATTGTAAGCAGGAGCCGATTGTTGAGGAGATGGCCATGACTCTTGGGAAACCGACGGCTGGTATGGTGTTGACGCTCTGTGTTTTGCTCGGGGCAGCGGGTTTCGCCGCTGAGAATCGAATCGATATCTACGAGGGCAATCCCGCCTACTGGCAATACAAGGGCCGGCCCGTGCTGCTCATCGGCGGCAGCAAGGACGATAGCCTCTTCCAAATCCCGGGCCTCAAGAAACATCTGGACCTGCTTCAGTCGGTCGGCGGCAACTACGTGCGCAACACGATGAGCTCCCGGAAGGACAAGGGCTTCGAGGTGCAAGCGTTCCACCAGCGTGCGGACGGCAAGTACGATCTGGACCGGTGGAATGACGAGTACTGGCGACGGTTCGAGGAATTCCTCACGCTCGCCGAGCAGCGAGACATCATCGTGCAGATCGAGGTCTGGGCCACGTTCGACTACTACCGTGAGAACTGGGCGGCCCATCCGCTCAACCCGAAGAACAATGTCAACTACACCGCCGAAGAGACCGGTCTGCCCCTGAAGGTCAACAGCCATCCGACCCGGGCGGAGAACAATTTCTTCCGGTCGATCCCGGCCGAGAGAAATCAGAAGGTCGTGCTGAAGTACCAGCAGCGATTCGTGGACAAGGTCCTCTCGCACTCGCTGAAGCATGGCAATGTCCTTTACTGCATGGATAACGAGACCTCGGTCACGCCGGAATGGGGAAAGTACTGGTCGGAGTATATCAAGGCCAAGGCGAAGGATGCGGGCGTGAAGGTCCACACCACCGAGATGTGGGACCCGTGGGATTTGGCGCATCGGATGCACAGCGCGACCTTTGACCATCCTGAGACGTATTCATTCGTGGACATATCCCAGAACAACCACCAGAAGGGCCAGGCGCACTGGGATAACGCCCAGAAACAGCGTGCGCGGATCGCGAACCACCCGCGGCCGCTCAACTGTACGAAGATCTACGGGGCCGA
>CBFDDG010000227.1:0-7980 GCA_965603505.1 uncultured Phycisphaerae bacterium
AGCGTTGCAGTCTGTACGTGCTCGGTCTGGCCGGCGATGAGAAGACCGAGATGCAGCAGTGGACGCTCTCGGCCAAGCGGGCACAGGCTGTGGCAACCTTCCTCCGGCAGCGATTGAACCATGACGACCCCAACAAGACCTCGGACAGGGTCGGGGCCGACGGGACTGCATGGCAAATCTTTTGGTGGGGTGCGGGGCCCGGCGGCCACTGGGCCGGCCAGGACTGCCCCGATCCCGGGCAGTCACAGATCCTTGTCGCCGTCCTGAAGACAGACGGCTGACCGCCGGCGTTGTATAGTTTTTCAACGGACTGACCATTCTTCAGCCATATTGACACCGTAAGCCCGCCTCTGCGCCCCCGTCAGGTCGCATTCGCGTTTCGGCACACAATTTGCACATCCATTCAGGGCATGGTCCGTCCAAGGGGATCAGGACGACCGGTAAAAGGCAATATGAGGTCAAGGTGAGCAACCAAAGGAAACGGATCGGGGTTCTGTGCGTGCTGCTCGTGGCCGGGGGCGGATGGGTCGGGCTCGCCTCGCGGCAGGCCGGCACCCGGAATCATGTCGCAGTACTCGCTGCGGATTCAGACGAGCTTGCCCCAAGCGATCCCGACCTGTCGGCCTCTCCCGGCGTCAACCCCATAGCGCCGCTGGGCGGCGGGCTCAGCAGCACGGAGCTGTTCTTCAAGATGATGCTGTCCGTTGGGCTGGTCATCGCGCTCGGCGTTGCCGCGCTGTATCTCTCAAAGAGGGTGCTGCCGAGGGTAACGAACGCGCCGGGCAGGGAAATCCGCATCCTCGAGACCGCCGGTCTCGGGCCCCGCAAGGCGCTGCACCTGGTCGAGGTGGGCAATCAAAGACTGCTCATCGCCAGCACAAACGATACCATCACAACCTTGGCGCATGTAGAGGATGCCTGGCTCGACATCGCCAAGCAGGAACCGGCCGAACCGGTGAAGATGTAGATGTACGATTTGCCTGGAAAAGGAACGTTGAAGTATTGGAGCGCAGAGGCGTTGAAGCGTGGAAGCGTAGGAGCACCCAAGGAGGCTCACTCCTGCGCATCCGGGCATCGACGGATCTGGGCACATGGGCTTATTGCCGGCGCGCTCTTGATCCTGCTGTCCTCCCCGATCAGCTTCGGCCAGACCACAAACGGAATCCGCCCACCCGTCATGCCGCAGACACCGGTCTCGATGCAGAGCATCGCTACGGGGACGAACCCAACGGCGCCGACGGCCAACAACATCCCCAGCATCAGCGAATTGATGACCGTTCTGGAGAAAGCGACGGCCTCCCAGCCGGAGGGCAAGGACTGGTCCACGCCGGTCAAGCTCGTGATCATCTTCGCCGGATTGGCGATTCTGCCGAGCCTGCTGGTTATGATGACGTCTTTTACCCGCATCGTGATCGTGCTGTCTTTCGTGCGACGCGCGCTGACGACGCAGAGCATACCGCCCACGGTCGCCATCATCGGCCTGGCGCTGTTCCTGACCCTGTACACGATGGCCCCGACGTACTCCCGCGTAAACGCGGAAGCCATTCAGCCCTACTTAGCCGACCAGATCAGCCTGGGCGCCGCCACGGAGAAGGCCGGCGAGTGTATGAAGGAGTTCATGCTCCGCCAGAGCCGCAAGAGCGACCTGGCGCTCTTCGTACAGATGGCGAAAGTACCGCCGCCCGCCACGGCGATGGATATCAGCATGCACATTGTCGTGCCGGCATTCATTATCAGTGAGTTTCGCACGGCGTTCGAGATCGGGTGCCTGCTGTTCATCCCGTTTCTGCTGATTGACATGGTCATCGCCAGCGTGCTGCTCAGTGCGGGCATGATCATGCTGCCCCCGGTGATGATTTCGCTGCCGTTCAAGCTGATTCTGTTCATCCTGGTGGACGGCTGGGGGCTGCTGGCGAGGAGCCTCAGTCTCGGCTTCACCTGAGCCGCGGGCGGATTCCCAAGACGCGTGACATTTCGCGCCTTGGGAGCCCCGCACAATGCACGAAGTCACAAAGGACCAAGCTTATGGATAGCAGTTTCGCACTGTATCTTGGAAGGCACACGCTCGAGACCGCGCTGCTGCTGGCCGCGCCCCTCCTCGTCACCTGTCTGGTCGTCGGCCTCACGGTGACCCTGCTCCAAGCGATCACCTCCATTCGGGACATGACGATGACCATCATCCCGAAACTCCTCGCCCTCGGTGCTGTCATGCTCGTCTTCAGCGGTTGGATGCTGCAGGTGGCCCTGCGGTTCACGATGGAGATCTTCGCACACATTCAAAGCATCGGACAAGGATCCTGAGGCCGGGATGTTTCAGACGCTGCTTGGTTTTGCCCTGATCGTGACTCGTATCTCGGCGTTCTTCCTGGTGCTGCCGGTCTTCGGCTGGAAGGCCATTCCCGTCCGAATCAAGGCAGCCGCGACGATTCTCCTGTCTGTGTTTTTTGGCGCTATCACCCCGCTCGCCATCGATCCTGCTGAGGTCTCCACGCTGACGGCCATCATGCTGTTGATGGGTGAGGCCGTTTACGGGCTGGCCCTTGGATTGACCATAGCGATGTTGTTCTCGGTCGTGCAGCTCAGCGGGCGCATCGTGGAACAGCAGATGGGATTGACGATGGCGAAAATCGTGGACCCGCTGACCGGAGAACAGGTCAACCCACTGTCCAGTCTGCTGGAAATGATCTTCGTCCTGCTGTTCCTGAGTGCCAATGGCCATCACCTGTTCCTGCTGGTCATCTCAAAGAGCTACAGTGCCTTCCCGCCGGGCAGCATCCCTACCATCGACCTATTGGTCGGCGGCATCATTCAGACCGGTTCGGCGATGTTCATCGCATCTTTGCGATTGGCGGCGCCGATGCTGGCGGCCTTTCTGATCCTGATGGTGGCACTCGCGCTGCTGGCCCGTTTGGTCCCGGAAATGAATGTTCTCTTTATGAGCATGCCGGTGCGGGCGGGGCTCGGACTGTTCATGGCGGCCACTCTCATGCCGTTTGTAGGTGGATTCGTAGGCGAGATGGCCGACTGGATGGCGAAGCTGATGCCGCTTTAGAAGCTGAGGTTTTGCAGAACTCTTGTTAAAGATTAGAAATGCCGGATCAACCAGCCGCCGAAAAGACCGAACAACCAACGCCACGCAAGCTCCGGAAGGCACAAGAGCGCGGACAAGTCGCCAAGAGCCAGGAACTTGCCGCGGCGGTTGCGCTCATGGTATTGCTGCTCGCTCTCGGGGTGCTGGCGCCAAGCCTGTTTGGCTGGAGCAAGTCGCAACTCGAGTCGGGCCTGTCGATCGGCGCAGCCGATGCGTTTTCCAGTCCCGAGGCGTTGCTCAGCTTACTTCATCGCAACCTCATCGACCTCATCATCGTGATCCTTCCGCTCCTCGCCGCATTGTCGGTGGCCGGTATCTTCACGAGTATTGCCGTCGGCGGCCTGGCGTTCACCCCGGGGGGCCTTCGGCTCAACTGGAACGCGGTCAATCCCGCCCACGTGGTGCAGGGCCTGGTCAGCAAACGCTCCCTGGTCCGCCTGCTGGCGTCCATCCTGAAGCTGTTCTTCGTCAGCATCATCGTGTGGTTCTATGTGCGAAACAAACTGGAGGCGCTGGCGGCCCTTCGCTGGGCCTGGTCCAACGAGATCATGGCCGCGATGGCCAAGATCATCTTCGCCCTCGGTCTCCGCGTGGGCCTGGCGATTCTCATCATCGGGCTGGCCGACGCCTTCTACCAGAAATGGCAGCACGTCCAGGAGCTGAAGATGACCCGTCAGGAGGTCAAGCAGGAGCACAAGGATATGGAGGGCTCTCCGGAGATCAAGGCTCGCGTTCGTCGCATCCAGTTCGAGATGTCGATGAGGCGGCTGCGGCAGGAGATCCCGAAGGCCAACGTCATTCTGGTCAACCCGACCCACGTGGCTGTTGCCCTGAAGTACGAAGCCAAGACCATGGAGGCGCCGGTTCTTCTGGCAAAGGGCGCCGACCACCTCGCGGAGCGGATCATCGGAATCGCGCGTTCCTACGGCATTCCCATCATTCGCCGGCCCGAAATCGCGAGGGCCATCTATGCGACGGTCAAGCCGGGGCAGCCGATACCGGAATCGCTGTACATGGCCGTGGCCGAGGTGCTGGCCATGATCTATCGGCTCCGCCACAAGAAAAGGGCATCCCAGAAATAGCTCTCGTTAGCGGGTCCCCCCGACCGCAGGCACCATCCCCCATCAGCAATCCGATCTATCCGCTCATGCCCAGGGCGGCCATCTGGTTTTGCAGCAACGCCAGCGTTTTCTCCAGGCGGGCGAACTTGGCCGTCAGAAACTGTTCCCTCTGCGTCAACCGGTTCTCCTCCCTGTCGATCTGCTCCTGCAGATTCTCGATCTGATCGTTGGCATTCTCCTGGTCCAGGGGAAGTGTGCCAGTCGTTGCCTTCAGGATTCGGTCCAGGATATCGTCCATCGCGCCGGCGAAGCCCTGCTTGATGCGAACCGCGGCCGCGAACGTGCCATCCTGGCTTAGATCGACACTCAGTTGCAGACCGTTCTCAGGATTGACCGGCCTGCCGCTTTCATCAAACGTACTGTCCCCGGTGACAATATTGCCGTCGAATGTGGCGTCTCGCCAGCTCTGCTCGTCATCGAGTTTGATCCTGGCGCTCGTGATGGCCCCGCCTGAAATGGTCACCTCCACGTCATAGGTGCCGGCCGTCGTGAAGTTGCTCGACGCACTGTAGAGCTCGATGGTATTGCTGTCGGAACTGCCCGTTTTGTCGGCCCCAATGACGGCGAGCACACCCTGGTAGTCCTCCGCAATGGCCTCATCGAAGGCACTGGTCTTCAAACTCAACATACCGTCGCGGTCGAGCTCGAGACCGATCTGCCCGGGCATGAGGAAGCTGTCCACGTCGATCACAAAGCCGCTGGTCTGCCGGATCAGAGGCAAACGGAGATTATTGACGATGTTGGGGACAACCGAATCGCCCATCAGCACGCCGGCGGTCTTGAGCACGTCGTTGTAGCCGGTCTTTTGCTTGAGGAACGCCGCCCCCTCATTATACGCCGTCACCATCGAGTCGAGCTTCTCCTTGACCGACTCGATATCCCGGGTCAGGTTCACCTGCACGGTCCCGGTGTCATGCAGGTGCAGCGTCACGCCGTGAATGACGTCGTCAATCGTGTTCGAGCTGCGGCTAATCCATTCGTCCACGCCCGAAGGATACCCGTCCACTCGGATCTGAGCATCCTGGGCCGACTGGGTCTCGGAGAAATCCGTCCCAGCGAAGCCGGCCAGACTGGCCGTGACACTTCCCCCCTGCGTGGATTGGCTAATGGTTGGAATGTCCAGCGTGGTTGAGGTCGAACCGGGATCGTAGGCCAGGCTCAACTCCATCTGACTCGCCCCGCTCGTGTGATCGGTCAGCCGGATCTGGCCGTTCACGAGCGTGGCCGTCGCGGTGCCGCCGAAGGCGTCGTTGATCTCCTCAACCAGGTGACCGAGTTTCGTGTTCGGATTGACGCTCAACGTCTCGCTGACCGCTGTCCCGTCATGCTGTTTGCCGCTGATCGTGATGGTGCCGGACTCACCCGCTCCAAACGTGCCGCTGAATTGGTCGAGATCGACGATCTTATCCGCCAGGGCTGCGTTCTCCGTGCCGACGGTGAACGATGAGGCGGCCTGCCAGACCTCGGTGTTGCTGGCATTGACCGAGACCTCATAATCAGAGCCGGCCTCATTGCCGTTCAGCATGAGGTGATAGGCCCCATTGTAATGCAACAGGTTGGCGGTCACGCCCGCGTTGTCCGCATCGTTGTTGATCAGGCCCATCAGGTCCTCAAGCGTCGTGTCCTCCGTGGTGGTGAGGATCGTTTCCTGATGGTTATACGAGTAGATGAACGTGCCGGCCCCGACATAATCCTCGGCGTATTCCTTACCGGCGGTGTGAACCCAGCGCTCCGCATTGGCGAGTTGATTCACGACGACCGTGTGGTTCCCCTCGAAAGCGTTATAAGACGCTTCGGCCGTCATGATATCCGTATCGCTGGACGCGGTTGCGTACGCTCGAAGCTCTCTGGCATTGGAGAGGTCGCTCATGGTGCTCTTGAGCGTGTCCAGCTTGCTCTGCAGGCTGCCGAGGGCGTCCTTCCGCTCCGTCCACACCTCCTGGCGCTCAAGATAGAGATTGACCGTCCGCCGCTCCGCCATCATGAGCTGGCCAATCAGCTTGGCTGTATCGATCCCGGTCAACAACCCCGGAAGCCGCAATTCACCCATGGTTATCCGATCTCCCAAATGAGAACGGGGTACTGTATCTGTATCCCGCTCTCGGCGGGCACACGTTTCTAATTGTATTATCGTTCAAGGGCCGGCCCACTGAAGGCAAGGCCCCGACTCTCCGGCTGCGGTCGAGCGCGATCTCCGGATGTATGCCGCGTGATCGAGGGCCGCCCGGGCAACCTGTGGATCACTCCCAGAATCGCCTTGGCGGCCTCCGGGAATGTGAAGGGCCGACAACGTTCGTGTGCGACATTCGCCATCCGCTCCCGCTGGCCCTGATGCTGGAGATAGTAGTCCAGCTTTCGGCGAAGATCTTCCGGGCTGGAATAGGTCACGATGCCAAGTTCATCCAGCCCCTCCACGTGGGTGCAGATTTGAAAAGCCTTGACCGCCGTCAGATTATAGGCCCGATCGTTAATGAAGCCCCATTGCCGCATCGTTTCATGGTGATCGTTCAGCACGATTTTGGCCCGTGAGTACAGCGTGGGAAGTTCCTGCGGGTGCAGGTGATCGGCCTTGAGGTACTTCTCATCGATATAGCCGCGCCAACCCAGACCGATGACCCACAGATCGTAGTCTCCTCCCGCCGCAAACAGATCGTTTATTATCGGTCTGCGTCTCTGGCGGCAGTAGTTATTGCCTACGAACAGGACATCGATATCTTTGGCGGGACCGGGATCGAGCGGTCTGAAGATCTCATCGTCGGTCGCCTGGGGCAGATAAAAGCAGGGAACGCGAATCTTCGGCGCGATATACTCACAGTACTTCCTTGAGGCGCAGAAAACGACATCGAATTGATTGAGCTGCTCCGGCGAATGGAGTTCCGGATGGCTGATGACCCACATAACATTGAGGCAGTTCGGCTTGGGTGTATATTGCGTCAACCCCTTCACATGAATCGCCACGTCGATGTCGCGGTCCGGCTTGTCCCACTCGTCTCGGAAGTGGACTTCGCCTTGATGGCCGGCCTTCCAGAGCGCCTTGGCCAGGCCGTAACCGAACCAGGTATCGCCCCATAACGACTCGTCCCGTGAAGGCGTACAGATCTTGACGGCGATATTCAACACGGACCCGCGGGAAGGCACACATGCCTGCACGCCATCCGTCCGCTCCGCGGACTCTTCGCCCGCGGGCGCCGTCCGACAATCCGTGGCCTGAGATTGAGGGTCCTCTGACTGACCTCTGAGAAGCTGCAGCCGCTTCGCTTGCAGTGCCGCAATGTACGGCTTGTCGGCCACGAACTGACGATACTTGTTGTAGACGATCTCGGGGACGGTCAGGAACTCCCGCACCCGCTGGCTCGTCATGGTCGTGCCGTCCGTTCGCCAGGTGACTTCCGCCGTCACGCGAGGGATATGGAGGAATTCGTACTGCCTCGACATGCGGATCCAAAGATCCCAGTCCTCGTGTGTTGGCAGTGTCTCATCGAAGCAACCGACCTCATCCAGACAACTCTTCTCATGCATCACGCACAGCACGGGCACGAGATTGCAAACGAGAAGTTTCTCGTGTGTCACATCCGTCGCATACGGAGTCGTCCTGTGCGTCTCGACGTAGTGGCCGTCGCGTTTCTCCTGGTGCGACCGGCACGCCTGCGTATGAGCCACTCGATAGTCCGTCGTCTCCAGCGAAGCGACCAATCGCTCGATGTGATCCGGATAGTAGATGTCGTCGTCATCCAGGTAGGCGATGTACTTACCATGAGCCGCTCGAAT
>CBFDDG010000228.1:0-7979 GCA_965603505.1 uncultured Phycisphaerae bacterium
GGAGCCGTTATGTCCGACCTCATAGAGATGCTCACCTTGCCCTTCCTTGCCTGCCTGCTCATGGGCGCCATCCTCAGCTATCTGGGCATCCACGTGCTCAAGCGGGAGGTGATCTTCATCGATATCGCAGTTGCCCAGGTGGCTGCGATTGGCGCCCTGGCGGCTCACCTGCTGCTCGACGTCGAAGAGAGTTCCCTGATCTCCTACCTGTTCTCGCTCCTCTGTGTCCTTGCCATTGCCGGGTTCTATTCGATTACGCGGCACAAAATCTCGGAGATCTCTGTCGAAACGGTGATCGGCATTTCCTACGCGATCACCGCTGCCGGCGCGCTGTTCCTGATGGGCGTCGCGCCGGGGCACACCCATGCGCAGGAGATGCTGGCGGGCGCCCTGCTGTGGATCATGTGGCCGCAAGTGCTGACCGCTCTGATAGTATTCTCCGCCGTCGGGCTCGTGCTGTGGTTTTTCCGAAAACCCATGTTGGCCGTATCACAGGATTACGTGCAGGCAGCAGCCCGTGGGATGAACGTCGCCTGGTGGGATTTCCTGTTCTATGCCTTGCTGGGCGCGGTGATTACCGTCGCGGTACGGATTTCAGGGGTGGTCACGGTCTTCGCGCTGCTGATCATCCCGGCCACGACCTCGGCCCTGTTCGCCACGGGTTGGCTCCCTCGAATGCTGCTCGCCTGGCTGACCGTGGTCATCGCGTCGACCAGCGGCTTGTTGTTCTCGTACTATCTCGATTTCTCCGTCGGTCCGGCCATTGCACTGTGTCTGGGAGTCGTGCTGGCCGCGGTCGCGAGCCTTACGGCATTGCGCACAAAGCTGGGATCGAATAAACCCCCCTTAGATTCTGCGGCCTGACGGCAAGATCGATCCGGACCAGGCCGAGAAACTCGCGAACCGACAGGCCGCTTGTGAGGTATTCCCTAAATCAGTCGGAGTCGTTACAATTTGGAAGAAGCTGCGATGTCACAGGAACAGTGCGTTCCGGCAACGGCAAAGTGACACCTTACACACAAGGAGAAAGGAACTCGACATGGGAACCAAAGGAAAGGAAATCGTCGGAAGCAATGTCGAAAGTGTGCTGAAGCTGCTGAACAAGGCATTTGCCGATGAATGGTTGGCATATTATCAGTACTGGCTGGGCACCAAGGTCGCAAAGGGACCGATGAAGGAGGCGGTCATCGCTGAACTTCTACAGCATTCCGCGGACGAGCTGCGGCACGCAGACATGGTCGCCAATCGGATCATCCAGCTCGGCGGGACTCCCGTCGCCTCACCAAAGGCTTGGTACGAACACTCAAACTGCGGATATGATGCCCCTGACGATCCATATGTCTCCGTGCTGCTGGACCAGAACATCAAAGGCGAGCAGTGTGCGATCGGCATCTACAACGCCATGCTTGACCAAACAAGAGAGGCGGACCCCGTGACATACAACATGGCCTTGCAGATCCTTCAGGACGAGGTGGAGCACGAGGAAGACCTCCAGGCCTTGCAGGAAGACCTCCAATTGATGGTCTCCCGTCGCGCATAGCGTTCCAAGTCGCGACTACGGATTGCTGATGATCCTGATTCTCTTTTCGTCCTGTGAGACGAGCAGATGCGGGCGTTTGTCGATGCCAAGGAGCTCGGCATGGGAATCGGCCATCCGGCGGTGCCAGAGGCGTGCTCTCAGATAGACGTCTCCGCCGGCCAGGCTGGACGGGACGTCCCAGGAATATCTCTCCGTGCGCGTTTCCTCCGGCTTCAGTCGGTTGCCCACGATGCGAACCGCGTACCACTGGCCGAAGATAACCTTGCCTTCGGAGTCGAGGAAGACGTCCTGGTAGATCCGGTCGCCTTCTGGTATGGAATCCCTGGCGAGCGGAGAGCCGTAGGAGCTATGGCTTGGAAACGCCTCCTCACGGTTCGACGTGATGAAGTAGCGATCGTTCGGATCGCTTGGGTTAATCTTCAACGGCATCCTGACTAATCCAGGAGGACTTTCTGGGGGGGGCGTTCTCATTCCCCAGTTGGTCGATCTTATTACTGGAAGGAAGGGGGCGCTTTAGCCAGACAGTAAGCGACCGGCTTGATAGACAATCAGCGTGATGAAATAGGCCAAGGCAGTCAGGCCGGCGAACTGAAAGAGCGCCCAGCGCCACGAGTTCGTCTCCTGTCGCGTCATGGCGACCGTCGCGATACACGGTGCACTGATCAAGGCAAACAACATCACGCAGAAGCCGACTAGCGGGGTGTAGTCGGCCCGCAGCCGGTCCGGCAGGCTCGTGGCTTGCTCGTCCTCGCTGCCGACCGCGTAGATGATTCCCAGTTGGGAGACGAACAGCTCCTTGGCCGGTATGGCCCCGATGAGTGCAGTGCCGATCTTCCAGTCGAAGCCCAGCGGCCGAATCACCGGCTCGATCGCTTGTCCCAACCGGCCCACGAGTGAATGCTGCAATCGGACCTGCTGCGCAGCCTTCTCGCTGAGTCCGGCCAATGTCTCCTCACTCGGCTGTGGCCAGTTCATCGCGGCCCACAACACAATCGAGGCCGCCAGGATGATCGTTCCGGCCTTGCGAAGGTACATCCACCCTCGCTGCCACGCGTGGATGAGCAGCGCCTTTCCCGTCGGCATGCGATACGGCGGCAGTTCCATCACGAACGGTACCGTCTCGCCTTTCAGGAGCGTCATCCGAAGCAGCTTCGCACCGAGGATGCCAATCACGATGCCGATCACGTAGATGATCCACAGCACCGGGCCCTGCCACTGCGGAGCAAAGAAAGCCGGAATGAACAGAGCGTAAATGGTCAGTCGAGCCCCGCAGCTCATCAGCGGGATGATCATGATCGTCGTGATCCGGTTGCGCCGGTTCTCCAGGATGCGCGTGCCCATGATCGCGGGAACGGAGCAGCCGAAACCGATGAGCATGGGAATGAAGCTCTTGCCGTGCAGACCGATCCGATGCATGATCCGATCCATCACGAAGGCCGCCCGGGCCATGTAGCCGGAATCCTCGAGCAGCGCGATGGCCAGGAACAGCAGCAGAATATTCGGCAGGAAAACCAGCACGCCCCCGACGCCGCCGATCACGCCGTCGACCAGCAGCGAGCGCAGCCAGAGCGCGCCGTCGAGCGGCCAGTGGCCGGAGATCGCCGTCGCCGACCAGCCGAAGAACCGCGCCAGCCAGCCCATCGGGTATGTGCCGACCGTGAACGTCAGGAAAAAGACCACGTACATGAACAGCAGGAAGATCGGTAGTCCCAGGACGCGATGCGTCACGATGGCGTCAACCGTGTCACTGATGTCGTGCCGCAGTTCGACGGAGCTCTTGATCGTCTCCTGACAGGCGCCCGAGATGAAGCCGTAGCGACGGTCCGCCATGACGATCTCGGGCTCGTCGTGGAAGATGCCCCGCAGGTGAACGACGCTCCGGTTAACGACCTCCAGCGTTTCCTGATGCCGCACCTGGCCGATGATTTCTTCGTCCTGTTCGAGCAGCTTCGCCGCCGCCCAGCGCGGGCCGCACTTCTCGGCGAGTTCCGTTTCGCGTTCCGAAATCTCCGCCTCAATCCGTGCCAACTCTTCTTCGATCTCAGCGCCGTAGGAAACCCTGTGGAGGCGCGTTCTCCTGCCCTCCTCGGCCGTGGCGACGATCGCATCGAGCAGCGGCCGGCGGCCCTCTCCCTTGTTTCCGACGGTCGGAACGATTCGCGCCTCGAGCAGTCGCGACAACTGCGGCAAATCAAACTCCAGCCCGCGGCGCTTCGCCAGGTCGGCCATGTTGAACGCGAAGACCAGCGGCGGGTTCATCTCGATGATCTGCGTCCCCAGGTACAGATTCCGCTCGATGTTGGAGGCATCCACGACATCGACCACCACGTCCGCCGTCTCATCGAGAATGTACCGCCGGGCGATCAACTCCTCGGCCGAATAGGCCGTGAGACTGTACGTCCCGGGCAGATCGACGACCACGATCTCATGGCCCTCGTACGTGCAGGCCCCCTCCTTCTTCTCGACCGTGACGCCCGGGTAGTTCCCCACGTGCTGACGGGCCCCGGTGAGCATGTTGAACACGCTGCTCTTGCCGCTGTTAGGGTTGCCGACCAGGGCAACGGTGATCTGCTTCATATCCCACGATTTCCTGTTCGAAACAACCTTTTGCGAAAGTTAGGCGCGGCGAACTTCTGCCGCAAAAAAATACCTCTTCTTCTACGCGCGTCTACCGAACCATAATCTTGTGCGCGACTCCCCTGCCCAACACCATCTTGACGTCCTTGACGACAATCACAAATGGCCCGGGGTGCCCGTTGCTCACGACCGTGATCTCGACGTTCGACACGAACCCCATCGATGCGAGGCGGCTGTTCAACCCGCGTCCGGCGTCCACGCGAACCAGCCGGACCGTCTCGCCCGCCTCCACCGCCGAGAGTGGCCTGAATTGATTCTGTTCCATCACTACGGTAGCCATTTCTTTCTATACCGGTCTCTGTGCCGGCCTGACTGAACATCGCTTATGAAACTGTCGAAATTCGCTCACCACGTCACGCCCGTTCTCGCTGCTGGCCGCAACGTACTCGATGAAGCTCAGCAACCGGCCGATGATCTCCGGCCCGAGCGCGTGCTCCGCCTGGCAGGCGGCGCGTTGCGCCACCTCATTATCCACACCCAAGACCATCACGAAGAACGACTTCAGAATATCGTGTTTATGTACGACCTCCCGGGCAGCCGTCCGGCCCCGTCGCGTCAGCGTGACGCACCCGTAGGGTTCATAGTTCGCCAGACCCTTCTCACGCAGCAGTTGCAACGCCCCCGTGACGGACGACCGGGCCACCCCGAGCATCCCGGCAATATCCTTGCTCCGGACCTCCCCTGTACCATCCGCCAGGTTGAAAATCGCCTCCAGGTAGTCCTCCAGAGACGCGCTGAGCTTGTGCTTTCGTCCGATCTCCATCGCGTAGTCCACCGGAATTCGGCTTTTCCTTTAGAATAGTTAGTCGCCCCTAACTTTGTCAAGACCCTGTGAGCGATTTTTATCGCATTCGACCGATCTTCGGGAGAGGGCACGTCCAAACAGCCCCAAGGGCCCCTTCTGCGGCTACGTATCAGTACCCCACACTACATATTCTCTTGCCTGAAGTTCGCTCGACCCCTATTTTCTCACCGGACCGGCGTGGATTCTCCCTTTAATGGTCTCACGGTGCCAGCTACAATTGGAAAACGAGTGCCTTGGATGAAACCTCAGGTCGATACGATGATGGAGGATCAGACTCGCATGAGAACACACGTGATTGCCTGCTTAGACCTGCTCCTGATGTTTGCCCCGATCATGGCGGCTGCGTCCCATCGGCCGGTTCGGCCGGCGGTCGAAGTCGAGGAGGACCTCTACAGCTACGAGCCGGCGAACAACGGGGCCGGGCCCCTGTGGTGCCACGGCTCCACGTGCCTCGTGCGTATCGGCGAGAACCTCTTCGCCAGCGGACTGGAGACGATCAAGGGGGCCAAGCCGCTCAACAACTGCCGCTGGATGCTGTTCCAACGAGGAGAACAAGGTTGGCGGAAAGTGTGCTTCGACGAATCCGGGCGGACGCGCGAGCCCTGCCCGCTGGCCGGCTTCCCCGACGGGCGTTTGTTCCTTTCCGTTAATCCGACGCTCAATACCGATCGGAACGCCTACTCCGGCCCTGCCCGCCCTGAAATCCTCCAGTTCGCCGTGGAAGATGCCGGCCGGCCCACGCGAACAATCCTGCCGGTCTGGTCGGGACAGCCGAAGTTTACCGAACACTCCTACCGAAGCTTCGCCGCCGACGGGCCGAAGCACGAACTGATCCTCTTCCAGAACATCGGGTATACCCATGCGGAGTGGGCGTTTCTGGACAGGCGGGGCCAATGGAGCGTGCAAGGTCAGCTCAAGTGGCCCTGGGGGGCCGACTACGCTAAGCCGCAGCCTATCCGCGTGTGCTATCCGAACGTGGCGCTGAAAGATCGCCAGGTCCACTTCTGCGGCGTCAGCGACATCGTCGAACCCAATAAGACGTGGCGTGCGTTCAAGAAGGAACTGACCGGCCGCGACTGGGACTACGACTTTCGCCGGCTGTTTTACACGTGGTCGCCGGACATCACGACGGGCACGTTCGAGCCGTGGGTGGAAATCGCCAGCCGTGAAAAGACCTGCGGCCGGATCACACCCGGCGATCTCTGGCTCAGCCCGGACGGTGCCGTGCACGTCCTCTGGACCGAACGGGCCATCGACGAGCGATTGCGCCAGGAATTCTTCCCGGATGCGCGCCAGAGTCACTCGCTGAATTATGCCGTTCTCCGCAAAGGGAAGGTGCTTTCACGCCGCGTGCTGCTTGTGGCGGAAGAAGGAAAGTCGAACGAACGCCCGGGCCGGGGACGATTCCACATCACGCCCGAGAACCGACTGTTCGTGTTCTTCTACGTGCAGGG
The DNA here is from genome assembly GCA_965603505.1 of uncultured Phycisphaerae bacterium. Lineage (GTDB taxonomy): Bacteria > Planctomycetota > Phycisphaerae > Sedimentisphaerales > Anaerobacaceae > PLanc-01. Next base: position 6,437 of record CBFDDG010000228.1, read on the forward strand.
CTCGGACGCCAGCGGCCGACCCGTTGCCGAGAACCGTCTGCTCGAAATCCTGCCGAATGGGTCGATCACCCAGGCAATCCGCGTCCCCCTGGACAGGCCATTCACCAGTTTCTTCACGGCGACGGTCCGCGCCGGCTCACCGCCCTCCAACACGCTCGAACTGCTCGGCATCCGCCAGGGCTCCTCCGGCACCATCAGCTTCGCACGAATCCGCTTGGACTGACGTGCCGCCATCCGACGTCTTAACGGGATAAGATCAGAACACTACGATCTGGTGTCGAATCTGCGAACCACGCAGAGGCGCTCGGGCAATACGTGCCTTGGACGACAGCCCGTTGGGGCGCGAGCCCAGACGCTCCCCGTTGCGCAGCGCACGGCATAAAGGGCCCCTGCCCAACGGACAGGGGCCCGAAGCGCCACATTATTCCGCGGTGGAACGCCCACAACGGATGTCGTCGATGAAGAGCAGGCCGGCAGCACCGGAGGCAGGCTTGTCCCTGTCGCCAATGCCGAGGGTCATCTTCGTGATGCGATCGGTCTGGACACCCGCCGAGCGCAAATCGCTCAGCGCAATGTCCCAGGCCGTCCATGCCCCTGTTGTCAGCGCGTAGGGATCGGGGTGAGGCACTTTGGCCTGGTGACCGCTGCTGTCGGCGATTGTGACGTAGAACGCATCCGGCAAGTTTCCTGTCGGCTGATCGACGCCCAGAGATACCGACTGCCAGTTACCGGTCACACTGCCGGTGATGGCGATATTCGAGAACTCCGCCTGCGTGACGGCCCCAGTGGCATGACTGGTCACCGCCAGGCCGATGTACACATCGGCGCCGAGCGTAACCGTCTGCGGGTTCCACGGGCTGGCGATCCAGGTGGTCGGTGCATCATTGGTGGCATAGTAAGCATTGAACTGGTCGCCACTGCGCTCCAGCTTGATCCAGACCGGCGCTCGCACAGCGATCTGCTCGGCTGTCGCGATCGACGAGTCGCTGGCTCCGTTGCCGGCAGGGAGCGCCCGCGTCTGGAAGCGGAAGCCACGGCCGGGGGCATAGACCGACATGGCCCACTTGGAGCCGGCGTCGAGGCTCTGGCGGATCATCACGCCGGCTTTGGCCCAGGGGTCGGTAGCGCCGATGCGCTCCACGCGGGCCACAATCGTGGCGTCGCCGGAGAGTTGTTTGTAGACGAATCGGCCCTCATCGGGCGCGTTGAAGATGTCCGCGCCCGTACCGTTCATCAGGAGGTGCGTGGGCGACAATTCCAGGAATCCGGTGGGCACACCAGAGAAATACAGGGTCAGGGTATCGGCCCCGTTGGCCGCCCAGTTCTGGCCCGTCTCCCAGGTCCGCTGGGCCTCGGAATACGTGAAGGTGGTGTTGTCGTACGACAGAGGCATGGACTGCCTGCCGCCATGGACGGTCGTCACCTCGGCAAACGGCGCTTCGGCGTAGCCCACTTGCGAACCGCCGTTCTGCGGGTCCTCAAGGCCGTCGATCCAGGTCTGCCAGATGGCTTCGCCGGCCTCAAAGTCGTCCGTGTAGCTCTC
>CBFDDG010000229.1:0-7972 GCA_965603505.1 uncultured Phycisphaerae bacterium
TGGCAATACGTGCGGCGGAGGTTTTGAAGGCGGTGGCCCATCCGCTGCGGCTGCTGATCGTCGAGACGCTCCAGGATGGCGAGCGCAGCGTCGGCGAGATCGTCGAGGCCCTCGGCGAGAAGCAGGCGATCACGAGCCAGCAGCTCACCCTGATGAAGGACCGGGGCGTGCTGGCCTCCCGGCGGGAGGGGACCAAGGTCTACTACCGCATCGCCTACCCGAACGTTATTCGTGTGCTTGGTTGTGTTTACGATCACTGCGAATCAGGAAAGGGAGTGCGACGATGAACGAGAACGAATCCCAGGCCGTAATGCAGCAGTTCGACAGGAAAACCGTATGGGTCGCGGCGGTCATCGGAGCCCTCATCGGTGCGGCTCTCTGCAGCATCATCCTGTTCAGCGTCATGCCGTCGATGATGATCGCGACCCACGAGAGCCGGCTCGGGTTCGACGAGACCGTGGCCGCTCTGGAGGGTTCCATCGCGGATAACGGCTGGGTCGTGTCGGCCGTGATGGACCTGAACAAGTCGATGGCCAAGCACGGCGTCGAGCTTGAGCCGCGCGTTAAGGTGGTGAATCTGTGCAAACCGGAGTACGCCAAGAGCGTCCTGACCACCGACCGGCACATGTCCACGATGATGCCGTGCTCGTTCGCCGTCTGGGAGGACGACGACGGCAAGGTGAAAATCTCCAAGATGAACATGAAGCTGATGGCCAAGATGTTCGGCGGCAATGTCGAAAAGGTCATGGGCGGAAAAGTCGTGGCCGACGAGCGGGCCATTCTTGCCAAAATCCTCAAAGACTGATACACCTATTCCTCAAAGGGCTTTCTGGGGGAATCGTATGCAGAGAGTGTCTATCCAATTTGTGGTCCTGGTCGCGGCGGTCGTGACCCTGTCCTTCATCTCCAGTCGCCTCTGGGGCAGCAAGCCGGAAGGACTGAGCCAGACCAAGTCACTGGCCATCCAGGATGACATGACCGTAGCTCAGTACGGCCGGCGCAACGAGCTGCCGCCCATGCTGCTCAAGAAGGTCTTTGGCCTGCAATCGCCGCCGGACCGCCAGAGGTTCGTCGGCGATTTCGGGATGAGCACCGACGAGATCGTCAAGAAGACGCAAGGCCTGCTGGCGCTGCGAGCGGAGCATGGCTCTAAGAATTGGGTCAAGATCTTCGTGAAGTTCGGCCTGTGGCTCGCGTTTCTATCGTTCGTTTTCGTGCTGATGCTCCGGCACCGGATCTCTGCACGGAATCGCACGTGGCTGCTGTTGGCGGCAGTGCTGATATTCGGTGTGGTCCTCGGCTCGGACCCCAGTCCGATGGGGACCGTCAAGGACGCGGTGGTTCTTCTAGGCGCAAAAGGCGTGCTTTTCCCGCCGCGACTGATTGCGTTCGGCGTCTTTCTGCTACTGGTGATCGTCGCCAACAAGTTCATCTGCTCGTGGGGATGCCAGCTCGGGACACTCCAGGATGCAATCTTCCGACTCAATCGGGACAAGCAGGATCGCAAGGGCCTGTTCGGCCAGTTCAACGTGCCGTTTGTCGTATCAAACTCGGTCCGCGTCGCCTTCTTCCTGGCGATCGTCGTCTTCGCGTTCGGTTGGGCGACGGACATCGTCGAGGGCATCGACCCGTTCAAGGTCTTCAAGCCGCAGATGCTTGGTGCAATCGGCATCGCCTTCGCCGGCGCGATCCTCGTCCTGAGCCTGTTCACCTGGCGGCCGTGGTGCCACTTCTTCTGCCCGTTCGGCTTGGCCGGCTGGGTCACCGAGAAGATCAGTCTCTTCAAGATCCAGGTGGACTACGACAAGTGCATCGCCTGCGAAGCCTGCGCAGAGGCGTGTCCCTCGACGGTAATGGATGCGATCCTCAAGCGCGACCGGATCCTCCCGGACTGCTTCGCCTGCGGCACGTGTATCGAAACCTGCCCGACGAAGGCCATCTCCCTGAAGGCGGGCCGGCGCACCCGGCCGCCGGCGGGCAAGTTCACCGAGAGGCCCGGGCCGGGCACGAGGAGACCGAATGAAAAGACTGGGCAGGACAGAGATATGAGCGAGTCAGTTGTGCCAGTGAAAGAAGGGTAGAGTTCTGTGAGTTCATGGTGCGCCGAGAGCGCAGATGAAGATGACTATCATTGGGATTGAGGCTTATGGAACTGAAACGCAGGATTACTGAATTCTCCCTGGATCATTACAGGCTGGTGACTGCCGCGATGGTGGTTTTCACGCTGGTGCTGGCGGCGTTCATCCCGTTGATCAAGGTGGACACCGACCCCGAGAACATGTTGTCGGAGCACGAGGCGGTCCGCGTCTTCCACGACAAGACCAAGGAGGATTTCGTCCTCAACGACATCGTCGTGGTCGGCGTCGTCAACGAGAAAGACCCGAACGGCGTGTTCAACCCCGAGTCGCTGCGGCGGATTCACGAGCTGACGCAGTACGCCAAGACGTTGCAATGGCCCAGCGAGGAGGACCCGAACGAGACGGTCGGCGTCGTGGAGGTTGACCTGCTGGCGCCGTCGCTGGTGGACCATATCGGCCAGGGCGGTCCCGGCGTGATCAAGTTCGAGTGGCTCATGCCCGAGCCACCCGAGACGCAAGCAGACGCTCTGGCGATTCGCGACAAGGCCATGTCGAACCCGCTGCTCAAGGGCACTGTTGTCTCCGAGGACGGCCGGGCGATCAGCCTGTATCTGCCCCTGACTCATAAGGACCTCAGCCACGAAATCTATCAGAAACTCAATGAGAAGATCGCTGAGTTCAAGGGCGAAGACGAGTACCACATCACCGGCCTGCCGGTCGCGGAGGATACCTTCGGCTACGAGATGTTCCTGCAGATGGCGATCTCGGCCCCGCTGGCGATGCTGATCATCTTCGTCCTGATGCTCGTGTTCTTCCGCAAGCTCCTCCTGGTGATCTCGCCGATGATCGTGGCGATGGTCTCGGTAATCTCGACGATGGGCCTGCTCATCGCCTTCGGCTTTCCCGTGCACATCATGAGCTCGATGATCCCGATCTTCCTGATGCCGATCGCCGTGGTGGACTCGGTGCACATCCTGTCGGAATTCTTCGACCTGTACACGAAGGAAAAGGGCCGGCGGGCCACGATGGTGGAAGTGATGAACGACCTGTTCATGCCGATGCTCTATACCTCGCTGACCTCGGCGGCGGGATTCGCGTCGCTGGCGCTGACCCCGATCCCGCCGGTGCAGGTCTTCGGCATCTTCGTCGCCGTCGGCATCATGATCGCCTGGGCGGCCACAATCACCTTCGTGCCGGCCTATATCATGATGCTCAAGGAAAGCTCGCTGGAGAACTTCGGTGCGGCGGCCGTTCACGAGGAAAAGCAGACCTGGCTGACGCGCTTGCTCCACAGCACCGGCCGCTTCACCTACAGCGGCGCCAAGCCGATCCTCGTCGGCGCCGTGATCGTCATCATTGTGGCCGTCTATGGCATCACGCAGGTGCAGATCAACGACAACCCGATCAAGTGGTTTTCGAAGAGCCACCCGATCCGGCAGGCGGATATCGCACTGAACGAGCACTTCGCCGGCACGTACATGGCGTACCTCGTGCTTGAGGACGAGACCGATCCCAACGTCACGGCTGAGTACGTCGGTGAGGTCCGCGAGCGGCTCCGCGCGAAGACCGAGGACCTGGCGGCGGACCTGCCTGAAGCGCGCGACGTCTTCCCGGAGGCGGACAAGCTCGTCGTGGCCGGCGCCTCGACGGAGATAACCAAAGTTGACTTTCTCGACACGCTGGCCGAGCAGGCACGTGAGAAAGAGGCCTCGGCCCAACAGGATGCGGCGGACGTCTGGTTCGAGTTGGCGGATTTCTTCGAGCTGGAGAAGGAAGCGCTCAGACCCTTCAAGCAGCCGGAGGTCCTGCGCTACGTCGGTGAGCTCGAGCAATACCTTGAAGACATCGGACTTGTGGGCAAGAGCAACTCGGTCGCGGACATCGTCAAGAAGGTGCACCAGGAGCTCATCGACGGCAAGCCGGAGAACTACAGGATTCCGGACTCCGGCCCGGCGGTCGCTCAATGTCTGATGCAGTTCCAGAGCAGCCACACGCCGGACGATCTCTGGCACTTCATCACGCCGGACTTCGAGAAGGTCAACATCTGGCTCCAGCTCAAGAGCGGCGACAACAAGGACATGGAGAAAGTCGTGGGGGCAGTCCGGAAATTCTTCCAGGACAATCCGCCCCCAAGACCCATCAAGTACAACTGGGCGGGCCTGACCTATATCAACATCGTCTGGCAGAACAAGATGGTCTGGGGGATGCTGCAATCGCTGATGGGCAGCTTCATCATCGTCTTTATCATGATGGCGATCCTGTTCCGCTCGCCGCTGTGGGGGCTGGTCTGCATGATTCCGCTGTCGATCACGATTGCGGTCATCTACGGCCTGATCGGTCTGGTCGGCAAGGACTACGATATGCCGGTCGCCGTGCTCAGTGCTCTGACGCTTGGTATGGCGGTGGACTTCGCGATCCATTTCCTCGAACGGGCCCGCGTTACGCACGCCCAGACCGGCTCCTGGAAGGCCAGCACCACCGAGATGTTCGGGGAGCCCGCGCGGGCGATCAGCCGAAACGTCCTGGTCATTGCCATCGGCTTCCTGCCGCTGCTGGCGGCGCCGCTCGTCCCCTATAAGACGGTCGGCATCTTTCTCTGTGCGATCATGGCCCTGTCGGGCGCCGTAACGCTGCTGGTCCTGCCGGCGATCCTGACGATTGGAGAGAAAAGGCTGTTCAAGCCAGCGGCAGCGCCGCAATCGGTGACGTGCAGTTGCGGGTTCTGCACCATCGTCTCGGTGGCGGCCGTGGCCCTCATCGCTCTGAACCTGCACCAGTACTGGCACCTGGGATGGAGTACGTTGTTGTTGGTCGGTATCATTGCGGTGCCGTTGATGGCATTGCTTTGCAGTCTGATGTCGCGTCGGCAGGCCTGCCGCACGACTGACTCGGAGCGCGTAGAGGCCGCCGGTGTAGAGGGGGCCCCCAAGCTGGAAAGTGAATGCGTGCCTGGACAAGGACCGAAATGCGCCAAGTGTGGGCGTTCTTTTGAATGGGACCAGGCATATGTGTGCCAACAGACTCCTGGGGCGGCACCATACACGCCGCCACACTACGGCGACGATGTGGCTCGAGTTTTCTGTCCCCATTGTGGCGCGATAGTTGTCCAATGGCATATCACCAGTGAGAAGGACTACGATGAATGGATTTGGTTCGGGGAGAATGCCACCGTCAATGAGGGATGCCCACTTCCTCCGTCTTTCATTCTGCCTTGGGGTCAGGGCATCCGGGTAAGCCTGCTCCCTGCCTATCACGAGGAAGGACTCGATCTGGAGAAGGTGCGTCAAGCCAAAAAGCACAAACCCGTGAAATGCTCACACTGTGGAGGACAGCTTGAAGATACGTATTATGAGGTTCTCCAAGGTGAAAGGATCACGCTCTTGGGCAAGGATACTCTACTCAACTATGATAATCAACGAGATATGGCGCTCTGCGAGAAGTGTTGTGATGAGATGGCAGATCATTTTGGCCTGAACCGAGAGAAAGTGAGAGAGCGCCATAGAGTTTCGCGTCGGTAAAAGCAGATGAAGTAAACGAAAAAGGAACATGGTCCTGACAATCTATCAACTGTGGAGTCAACGAGGTGGATAATGACAATAGAACGGTCTCTTCGATGCATTGCCGGCTTCTTTATCGTTGTCAGCACATTGCTGGCGCACTACCATTCGCCGTACTGGCTGCTGTTCACCGCCTTCGTCGGATTGAACCTGCTCCAGTCGGCGTTCACGGACTGGTGTCCGATGATGACGATCCTGAAAAAGCTGGGAGCCGGAAGTCAATGTCAGTAGAATGGAGGTGTGACATGTACTGGAAAACGAAAACAATGATGCTGTTGGTGTTGTTGGGTTTGGGCCTCGTCGTGACCGGCGCCGCCCGCGCCCAGGATGACGTGCCCGACGTCCAGACGATCGTGAATAAGGCCAATCTCGCCGCCTATTACCAGGGCGACGACGGCAAGGCCAAGGTCAAGATGACGATCACGGACAAGCAGGGCAACGAGCGGACGCGCGAGCTCAACATCCTGCGCAAGGACGTCAAGGACGGTGGCGATCAGAACTACTTCGTCTACTTCCAGCGTCCCGCCGACGTCCGCCGGATGGTGTACCTGGTGCAGAAGCATGCCGATGTGGACAAGGACGACGACCGCTGGCTCTACATGCCCGCGCTCGATCTGATCAAGCGCATCGCGGCCAGTGACAAGCGGACGAGCTTCGTGGGCTCGGACTTCGTCTACGAGGACCTCTCCGGCCGAAGTCTGGAGCTGGATACGCACGAACTCGTCCAGACGACGGACACGCAATTCGTCGTCAAGAACACGCCCAAGAAGCCCGAGCTCGTGGAGTTCGGCTACTTCAACGTCGCCATCGACCGCAAGACCTTCATGCCGATGAAGATGGAGTATTTCGATAAGGACAGCGGCAAGCTCTATCGCACCATCGAATCGGCCACAGTCGAGGAGATCGAGGGCTTGCCGACCGTCACGAAATCGGTGGTCACCGACCTTCGAACGGGCGGCAAGACCGAGATGGAGTTCACGAACGTGGATTACAACCTCGGCATCAAGGATATCTTCAAGGAACGATATCTTCGCAGACCCCCCAGGGAGGCCATGAGATGATCGCATCGCAGCGCGTCGCGGCCGCAGTGGTGTTTCTCGCTGCGGCCCTCGCCCTTGTGGCGACAGGGCAGGAAGGACAGCCCGAACAACAGCCGAGCAAGGACGTCGTCAGGGAATTCCTCGACGGCCTCGACACCGAGTACCACGGCTTCTACGAGGCCCGCGTCGGTACGCGCCTGCTCGACGACCCATACCAGTCGAAGGACATCTCCATCGGTGAGGCCCGCTACCAGTTCGACCTGTTCTCCATGCGCGACTGGGGCGACACCAAGATCAAAGGCGACGTCTACGGCGACTTCGTGACGGAGGAGGTGGAGTTCGATTTGCGGGAGCTGAATCTCTTCAGGCGCCCAACGGACGCGATGGACGTCAAGCTCGGCCGGCAGGTCCTTACCTGGGGCACGGGCGACCTGATCTTCATCAACGACCTGTTTCCCAAGGACTGGGTCTCCTTCTTCATCGGCCGGGACACGGAGTACCTCAAGGCCCCGTCAGACGCCGCCAAGGTGAGTCTCTTCTTCGATGCGCTCAATGTCGATATCGCCTACACCCCCGAGTTCGATTCCGACCGATACATCACGGGCGAGCGCCTGTCTTACTACAGCCCGGCCCTCGGCCGACGCGCCGGCGAAGACAACGAGCTGAGCGTCGAGGATCGCCAGGAGTTCTTCGAGGAGGATGAGACCGCGATTCGACTCTACCGGAACATCAGCAGCTACGAGCTGGCGTTCTACGGCTACTGGGGCTATTGGAAGAGCCCCGCCGGCTTCAATCCAACCATGACGGCGGCGATTTTTCCCGAGCTGTACGTCTACGGCGCCAGCGTCCGCGGCGCGGTGGGCAAAGGGATCGCCAACGCGGAGCTCGGCTACTACGATTCCGTGGACGATCGCTGCGGCGACGACCCGCTGATCAACAACTCGGAGATGCGCTACCTCCTCGGCTACACCCAGGAGATCGCCCGCGATTTCACCGCCGGCGTCCAATACTACGTCGAGCAGATGCTCGATTACCGCGACTACGAGGGCACTCTGCCGCCCGGCAGCAAGTCGCGCGACGAGTTCCGCCACGTCACGACCCTGCGCCTCACGAAGCTATTGATGAATCAGAACCTGATGCTCTCGCTGTTCACGTACTACTCGCCCTCGGACGAGGACGTCTACCTGCGCCCCATCGTCAACTACAAGGCCAGCGACAATGTCGCTGTCGAGGTCGGCTCCAACATCTTCTTCGGCGACGAGCGCCACACCTTCTTCAACCAGTTCCACAACAACAC
>CBFDDG010000230.1:0-7957 GCA_965603505.1 uncultured Phycisphaerae bacterium
GGCTGCTCGTGCAGCCAGGAGGCCAGCAGCGTGATGGCCAGCGCGTGTGGGCCGAATTGGCGAGCCAGGGTCTCCAACTCCTCGTCCGTGCCAATGACGCCGCCCGTGCGCAGCACGGCGCGGCCCGCTTCGGGCGACAGGCGGTCCAGATCAAGGGCCTGCACAGTCTCACGGTGCATGAGCTCCGTCAGCGGCTCGCGGGTCGTGATGAGGCACAGGCCGCTATCGGCCCACGTGAAGGCGCGCAGCAGCCCGGCCAGCGCCGGGTCGGTCACTCGCCCGCGGTCGGCGCCGAAATCCGCTTGCAGCGGCTCCATGCCGTCGAGCACCAGCAGTGCGCCTTCCGCCAGCTTGGCGAGGCGCTCGCCCTTCTGCCACGGCGAACCGGCGTCCGGGTCCGGATCGCCGAAGAACTTCAGGGCCTGGTGAATGAAGAAGTCGGCGGACGTGGCCGTGGCGTGCGTGCCCTGGCTATAGAACGTCCAGCCGAAGACACGACAGGCGCCGCGGAACTGGTCCGGCGTCATGCGCTCGCGCAGCCAGTAGTTGGCCAGCGTGGACTTGCCCACGCCGCCCGAGGCCACACACGCCATGACGCGCGTCTGCCCCGAAGCCCAGGCCTCGTCGAGCCTTCGCAACTCTTCCTGCCGGCCAAAAAGTTCAGCCCCGGTCTCAGGCAGGCGCGTGAGGTCAATGAACTCCGATGGCAACACGGGCCATTGCGGTGCAGGGGCGACAGGCCGAGGCGCGGGCGCGACCCGCGCAGGGCGCCGCTTGTGTATATGGCTGTGTATCACTCCGGCGGCTTCGGAAAAAACCACATCCTCCTGATCCTTGAAATCCACGTGTACGCATTTGCCGTCGCGTGGCAACATTTGGATGGGCTTGAGCCAATCGAAGAGTTTCCATTGGCAGGGCCGAACGAGGATGGGCAGGAACAACATGCCGTCGTCGGCGCGACGCTTGAGCAGAAAGGGCACCTCCTCTTTGACGCAGAAGCCCGAGGCCAGGTAGTCCGGCGATATCAGACACACGGCCACAGCGGCATTCTCCATGGCCTGCGTGATTTCCGGATACCACGTCATGCCGGCGTCAATGCGACGGTCATGCCAGATATCCAGCTCATGGCCCGCCTGGACAAGCATCTTCATGTGTGGGAGCAGCCGGTCCTTCCATGCCTCGTCCTTGTGACTGTAGCTGACGAAGATCGTGCGGGGCCGCTTGGCGCGTGGGGCTGGGTCACTTGTGCCTGTGCCTTTTCTCGCCATCCGATATCTCCAACGGCTCATCACAATCGCTCTCGATCCCCATGCGGCGACTGCGGGCCATCCAGGCACCCATGGTACCACGGCCGGCCCGGCGTGTCAAATCACCCTGCCGTCACGGGGGATCGGGCCCACCCTCTGCGACCGCACGTCCGGGATTGTTTTGCTTGCCAAAGCGGGCGGGTTGGATTATCCTCGTTCGGTTGTCCGACGGCCCCCGCGGGGGCCACTCGCGATGCCGGTATCCGATGAGCATAAGTGCCTTCCCGGCATGGGCTTATATGCGAACGCGGATGCAACAGATTCATGTCGAATGCTTGGTGAGAAAGGAGCAGTTATGAAACTGGACCGGAAGTTGAAGATGGGATTGATTGGCGGAGGTCCCGGGGCGTTCATCGGGGACGTGCATCGCAAGGCGTCGCGCCTGGATGGGGAGATTGAGCTTGTGGCCGGAGCGTTCGACATCGATCCCGCGAAGTCCAAGGAAATGGGCAAAGACCTCGCCCTCGATCCCAAGCGGGTCTACAGCGACTACAAAGAGATGATCAAGGCCGAGCTGGCACTGCCGGCGGGCGAGCGCGTCGACTTCGTCGCGGTGACCACGCCGAACAACTGGCATTTTCCGATCGCTCGTGACTTCCTGCAGGCCGGCTTCCACGTGATGTGCGAGAAGCCGATGACCCTCACCTCCGATGAGGCTAAGGAGCTGCAAAAGATCGTGAAGGAAAAGGGGCTGGTCTTCGGGCTGATGCACAACTACACCGGCTACCCGATGGCGAAGCTGGCACGTGACATGGTCAAGAGAGGCGACTTAGGCAAGATTCGCAAGATCGTCGTGCAATATCCGCAAGGCTGGCTGGCCACGGCTCTGGAGAAGACCGGCCAGATGCAGGCGAGCTGGCGCACCGACCCGAAGCAGAGCGGCGCCGGCGGCTGCGTCGGTGACATCGGTACGCACGCGGCAAATTTAGCCGAGTACATCTCGGGGCTGAAGATCAGCGAGATCTGCGCCGAGCTGACGAGCTTCGTGCCGGGACGGCCGCTTGACGACGACTGCAACTGCCTGCTGAAGTTCGACAACGGGGCCAAGGGGGTTCTGCACGCCACCCAGATCGGCATCGGCGAAGAGAACAATCTCGCGATCTGGGTCCACGGCGAGAAGGCCAGCCTCGAGTGGCATCAGGAGGATCCGAACTACCTGTACGTGCGGCAGATGAGCAAGCCGGAAGAGGTCTGGAAACGCGGCAACGACTATGTCGCGGCTTACAGCGAGGCAGCGGCCCGCAACACCCGCCTGCCCTCCGGCCACCCGGAAGCCTTTTTTGAGGCCTTTGCGAACAACTACGCCAACTTCGCCGAAACGGTCAAGTGTGCGGTGGCCGGCGAGAAAGCGAGCGCGCTCGCGACGGACTTCCCCGGCGTCGACGACGGCGTACGCGGCATGCTCTTCATCGAGACCGTCGTCGCCAGCTCGAAGAGCGCCCAGAAGTGGACGGCGATGAAGAAGTAGGATGTCACTGTTTATCTGTTAGAAGTACGCATGGTTCGGCGCACCCGAGGGCGTGCGCCGAACCGTGTTAGCTTGGGGGTAAGCAGACCACGACGCGCGTTGCGATCTGTGGAGGAGCGGAACAGTTTGGATCCCAACAACAGGAGTACTGACATGAACCATGCTCAAAACGCCGGGGTTTCCCGCCGCGGCTTTCTCTCCAGCGCGGCCGCGGCCGCCGTAGCGGTTTCCGCCGTGCCGTCCGTATCCGGAGCCGCCGACACGTCGAAGAAATTCAAGCTCAAGTACGCGCCCAGCTTCGGGCAGTTTCAACAACACGCCGGAAAAGACCTGATCGACCAGCTCAAGTTCATGGCCGACGAGGGCTTCTCCGCCATGTTCGACAACGGCATGATGGGCAAGCCGCCGGAGCTGCAGGAAAAGATCGCCCGCGAGATGGATCGGCTCGGCATGACCATGGGTCCGTTCGTCATGTACGCCGAGTTCGGCAAGGCCACCCTCGTGACAGCCGAGCAGGAATTCCGCGACATGATCGTGAATCGCACGAAGCAGGCCGTCGAGACCTGCAAGCGAGCGAACTGCAAATGGACGTTGATCGCCCCCGGCTGCATCAGCCAGCGACTGGAACCGGACTACCAGACGGCGAACCTCGTGGACAACCTGCGGCGATGCGCGGAGATCGCCGAGCCGGCCGGCGTCGTCATCGTGATCGAGCCGCTGAACTGGTGGGCCAACCATCCGGGCCTGTTCCTGCAGAAGATCCCGCAGGCCTACCAGATCTGCAGGGCCGTCAACAGCCCGTCCTGCAAGATCGTCAACGATCTCTACCATCAACAGATCACCGAGGGCAACCTCATCCCGAATATCGATATGGCCTGGAGCGAGATCGCCGCCTTCCACTTGGGCGACAACCCCGGTCGAAAAGAGCCGGGCACGGGCGAGATCAACTACAAGAACATCTTCCGGCATATCTACAAGAAGGGCTACACCGGCGTGCTGTGCATGGAGCACGGCAGGAGCAAAGGCGGCAAGGAAGGCGAGCGGGCTGTGATCGAGGCCTACCGCGCTTGTGACGGTTCTGAGGTGTAGCGCCAAGCACGGCACGGTCCGTCGTGGCCTGCTGACATGGCTTAGAGCGCACAAAGAAAGAGGTCGCATCTCGAAAGACGCGACCTCTTTTCTTTTGGCGGAAACGTTCGCATCGCGTGTTCGCGCGAGGCGAATCCGAGCCGACGTCTAATCGATCGCAACGATCTCGGTGAATTGGACAAAGGCCCTGGCCGTGGCCATATGAGGCTCGATCTTTCCGACCAGCCCGACTTTGTGGCCAACGAACTTGCTCAAATCCGTCGTCGCGGCCGATCCGGTGGGCGAGACATAGCAGATGGTCTTGCCGGATTCATCAAGCATCCGGTAGCGCTTGGCCTGTCCGGCTGCGTTATAGACGCTGGACTTCTCGAACTTGCCCATCAGGGCGTACTTGCTGCGGTCCACCACCTGTGTCAACCTCGCCGCACGCGCCTCGTCGATCTTCGTGGTTACCTTTTTCAGCTCCTTGTTCTGAAGCTCCAGCTCCTTCGCCGCGGTGCAGGCCAGCTCATATCGCTCCACCTGCTTGACGGTGTATTCGGCGTACCGGACGGCACGGCCCCCATCCTTCTTGGCGGCCAGCTCGACCAGCTTCTTCTTGATCTCGGCATAGTCCTGCTCGGGGATCGGCTTGCCGTGTTCGACCTTAATCTGCTCGCCCAGGGCATAGTACAGCTCGATGTCGGACTTGGGCGGCGCATTCGGGTCAACCGACAGCGGCTTCTCGGTCTGCCCTTTCACCATCGCGCCGACATCCACCTCCGGCGGCCGGCCAAGCATCGGCGCCGTCGCCCGGGTGAACTGGCTGCTTACCCACAGGTATGCCTTCTGCGGTGCGGCGATCTTGTAATAGTCGTCCTTCTCCTCCCCGAGCAGCTTCACCATCTGCCCCCGGTTGAGCGCGACTTGCCTGCTGGTGGAATGCATCGGCTCCACATAGTCCGAGCCGGCGTAGACCCCCACGTTGTCGCCCGTGATAATGCCCATCGTCGGGTTCTGCAGATTGATGCTCACGTACTTCATGGAGATCCAGGAGAAGCATCCGGGCGGCGGAACGACACAGGACCAGCCCTGCTGGGAGCTGACGACCTGGATGCGATCGCCCGTGTAGAGCTTGCCGCAATGGTAGAAATTCGTGCCCGGACCGGAGCGGATATAGACGTCGTTGCCGGTGATCTCGGCCACGTACGGCCGGATCTGCCCCTCGACGGCAAGCGGTTCATTCGGGAGCGTCACAGGCGGCGCCGGCGGATTCGCCCCTTCCTGGGCCCAACTGGCCGCCGCAAGCAACAAAACGAAAAAACAACCCCCAAGCAGCACGATGCGCACCGCACGTGCAGGTGAATGTAGGCGAGCTTCCATCCTTGTACCTCCTAAAACATGTTCCCACAGACGCCTTAGGAACGGCCCGCAGGCAGGGCGATCCATCAAGCCGGTGACATTAACTGTTCACACCTGGTCCTGTCAACCCCGAATTCCATTATCTTCATCGGCAAAGCAAGGGCGTTTCCATTTGTCAAAAAGCGCATTTTTTGGGACAGTAGCGTCTCATGCGGGTCAAATCGGCGCGAAGCATCCGATCTCACGAACGCAGCCGCACCAACTCCTCTCGGCACATCTTCAACTGCCCGGGGTCGGACAATCTCTCGGCGGCCTTCTGGAGGTGCTTGACGGCCTGCTCCGAATCGTGCAGATAACGCGAATAGAGGATTCCGAGCATCAATTCCACCTGCTCGGCATGCTCGTAGTTGCCGTAGTGGGTGAGGAACTGCTCGTACGCCCGTGCCGCCTCCGTGGCGCGATTGTCGCTCGCCAACTGATTGGCGATGTCCAACAGATACTGGCGCGGCAGCACTTGTCCCGGATCGACCTGCATCAGTTCGATATAGAGGTCGGCGGCGACCGGCAGGGCCCGCTGCGCGATCCGGCGCCCGATCTCATGGCGAATCTCATGGATCTTGGCCTGTCTCTGCAGGTCGGCCGGCGACTGGCGGACCTCCCGTGCCTCTACGCGCTTGCGGCCCCCCGTGTGTGCAAACGGATCGTAGCCGCCGGCCACGGCGTCGCGGTACTGCCGGCGGCGGTTCCACCGCCGAATCATCGCCCATAGATCGAAATCGCTGCCGCCGACAATCCGCGTGGCCAGGAGGACCAGCGTGACGGCGATTCCGTAGGCGTAACCGGCCAGATGGGCGTCATAGGCAATGCCCGGCGCCATCTGCCCCAGCACGTTGTCGAACAAGATCATCTTGAAGCCAATGAAGTACAGGGCCGGCACCTGGACGGTCCCGATGAAGAAGAACCAGTAGAATACGGTGATGAGCGTCTGAGGGTACAAGACCAGGTACGCCCCCGTTACCGCCGCGACGGCCCCGCTGGCGCCAAGCGTCGGGGCCGGCGATGGCAGGTTCATCAGCGTATGGCCTGCACCGCTGAGGACGGCGCCGGCCAGGTAAAACAGAACGTACCAGAAGTGCCCGAGCTTGTCGTTGATGTTGTTCCCGAACAGGTACAGGAAGAACATGTTGCCGAGGATGTGCACGACGTTGCCGTGAAGAAAGGCGTACGACAGGAACTGCCAGTAGCGCCAATCCCTGGGGACCAGCATCCAGGCCCACGCCCAGGGACGGATCGACAGCGGAAGAATCTGGCCCTCAATCTGATACGGATAGAGCCGGTTGAACGAGTACGACAGGAGGAATACGGCAACGTTGGCGGCGATAATCGCGTAGTTCGCATAGGGCGTCCGCCGGGGCAGGATGTTTGTCCGGATCGGTAAAAACAGCATTCGTAGGTGGTTTCCAGGAATTCCGATTAGAGATTCTTATCTGATCACCGACCCATTCTAATCCGGCTTGGCGCGGCAAACAAGGCAGAAAAAGGACGGCTGCCGCCGTCCTACTCGTGGGAATGAGTCTTGAAGGAAGACAGCTCTCCCCAGCGGAAAACACCGCGAACTGTCCAACCGCAGTTACCACCCTCCACCTGTTTCGCTCTGGAGAAAGTATAGAAAACAAACCGCCATGCCGCCAAACGCCCCAGCGAAAAGCCTTTATCTTCCGACGGTTTGGTGCTATGCAAGGACGTCGCCGATCATGAGGTCTAATGGCGATTGTGAAGGCCCGGCTGGTCACAGGACTCGGGGGGCCTGGATCCTCAGTCGGAATGCGTTTAGGGAGGTACCGGCGGACAATGAGCGTGCATAGCATGGTCAAGCGGCGCGTCGGCACGATTCGTGCCCGGCTCCGCAAGAGACATCTTGACGGCCTGATCTTCACAAAACCTGCAAACGTTACATACCTCACGGGCTTCTCCGGAGAGGACAGTTGGGCGATCATCACAGGACGCACCGTGTACCTTCTCACCGACAGCCGCTACACCGAGCAAGCGCGGTCGGAGTGCGTCGGCACGACCATCGTGGAGCGCAAGGAGCTGATCGCCCCGGCGGCCGGCAGACTCCTGCGAAGGCTCCGCTCCGTGGAGACCATCGCGATAGAGAACTGCGTGCCCGTGGCGATGTATCGGGCCGTGAAGAAGGGCGCGGGCAAACGTCTTGGGACGGTCGGCGATATCCTGGAAGGCCAGCGGACCGTGAAGGATGACGGCGAGACCACCGCGGTCAAGGTCGCCGCAACGATTGCTGCCACAGCTTTCGAACGAGCGGTTCGCCACGTCCGGCCGGGGATCACGGAGAGCGAACTGGCCGGCATCCTCGATCTGGAAATCCGCAGGCAGGGGGCGAAGAACAGCTTCGAGACGATCGTCGCCTTCGGCGCCAACGGCTCCCGGCCGCATCATCAACCCACGCAGCGCAAGCTCGGCCGACGAGACACAATCCTCATCGACTTCGGCGCCCGGTACAAGGGCTACTGCTCCGACATCACCCGTTCCTTCGCCTTCGGCAAGCCCACCACGGCCTATCGACGGGCCTATGAGGTGGTCGAGCGGGCACAGGCCAAGACGATAGCGGCGGCAAAGGCCGGGGTCGCGCTGACCGAAGTGGATGCGGTCGCCAGAAACGTGATTCATGAAAGCGGACTGCCCGTCTACGGCCACGGGACGGGCCACGGCATAGGCCTCGAAATCCACGAAA
>CBFDDG010000231.1:0-7953 GCA_965603505.1 uncultured Phycisphaerae bacterium
CTCAACTTCGTGATGGAATCGTCCACGTTGGCGAGGAATCCTATGAAGTGAATCGCTACTTTGGACATGGTCATCTTTCCCTTTGCCGCGGTTACAGTCAAGGCGAACTGCTGCCTCTGGCGAGGCGGGAGTCTGTCGCCTTCGGTCTCCAGCACGGTCCCGAGAGAGGGTCGGTGTCTCATAGGGCACCGACCCCATGCTGTATGGCACCACCACAGTGCTCGGGTCGCACTCCTGCGGAGCCCTATCCCCCGTGGTGGTACGGTCAATTGTACAGGGGCATGCTGGAGGCTCAAAGCGGTAAACTCAAAGCCTTCCGTACAGGGGTGTGCCCAGGTTTCCTGGCAGGCCAGGCGATGACAAGCCCTTGCTGCAAAAGGGACTGCCGTCTACTGGAAGAATCGGTCTCATCCGGCACAAAGACCGAATGCAGGCCCGAAGCGAGCCTGCTCGGGGAGTTTTTGCGCGTTGGGCCTCCAGCATGGTACGCGAGCAGAGTGCGAGCTTCAGGGCGTGCGGAGCACCCCTGCTGCCGGGTGGCACCAATGCGATAAACTCCCGCCGCATCGCGGCGGATTCCGGATCGGCCCGCCTATTTCTTTGTTGAGAGAGGACTGGCGAGTGCTGGAAAAACCGGTGACGCCCGCGTGCAGAGGGGGATGGCAACCGAGTGGGAAGGCAGGACGAGGAAGCAGATTCTGTTGTCTGCCCGTGCTACGGCGAGCCAGATTCTCACACACCTTCATACGCCAAGGTAGGCGCAGTCTATTCCTGCGGGAGTTTGGCTAAGTCGGTGTCGGAGCCGGCGACCATGAGGATGTCGCCCTTGTAGACGATGGTGCCGGGCATGGGGACGTTGATGATGGGGCTCTTCTCCGTCTTCTGGGCCCGCGCCTCGTCGCTGCGCTTGATGAGGACGAGGTTGACGTTGTACTTCTGGCGAAGCTGGAGGTCCATGACGGTCTTGCCGTCGAAGCTCGGCGGGGCCTCGATGCGGGCGAGGCTGTAGCCGGGTGCGAAGTCGATCTTCTCCCCGATCTGCGGGGCAATGAGCTTGTAGGCCCAGCGCTGGGCGGACTCGATCTCCGGGTAGATGACCTCGACGGCGCCCACCTTGGAGAAGACCTCGCCGGCGAGCAGACTCTCGGCCCTGGCATAGATCTGCTGGACGCCCATCTGGCGGAGGGTCACGACGGTGAGAATGGCGGCCTCGAACCCTTCCTGCCCCATGCCGATGATCGCCACGTCGACCTTGTTCACGCCCTGGGCCTTGAGGGCCTCCTCGTCCGTGCTGTCCAGTCGGACCGCATGGCTGACCTGATCGCGAATCAGCTCGACGATCTCCCGGTTCTTGTCGATGGCGATCACCTCGGCGCCGCTCATCGCCAGTGCCACGGCGAGCTTCTGTCCGAACCGCCCCAAGCCTATGACTGCAAATCGCTTCATATCAATCACTCCCGTCGCCGCCCGCCGGAGACGCTGTCTGTCGTTCCGGCGGACGCAGGAAACGACTCTGTCCCCGCATCCATCGATCCGGCCTTCGCACGTACGACCGACCGAGAGGCCCGAAATCCTTCTCCCGGCGGCTTAACCGACGATAATCGGCTCGTCCGGATAGTTATACCGGATCGGCTTCAGGTTGAACGTCAGCGCCGCCACCAACGTCAGCGGACCCAGGCGTCCGATCAGCATGACGGCAATGATAATGAGTCTGCCGGTGCTTGTCAAAGTGGGCGTTACGCCGGTGCTCAGGCCCACCGTGCCCAGCGCCGAGGATGCCTCGAACATGTAATCGAGCATCGTGAAGCCCTGTGCGTACGGACGCTCCGTAACGCTGAGGGCCAACGTAGCTGCGAACAGCACGACCACGAACAGCACGGTAATCGTCACGGCCCGATTCACGACGGCCACGCGGACGGACCGTCTGAACATCTCGACCTCGCCGCGCTTGCGCAGCATGGCGATCACGGTCATGAGAATGACCACGAGGGTGACATTCTTGATGCCGCCGGCCGTCGAGCCGGGGGAGCCTCCAACGAACATCAGCAGGATGAGGATGAACTTGCTCGAAGCCGTCAGGTCGGCGATGGGGACCGTGTTAAAGCCGGCGGTCCTGGCCGTGACGGATTGAAACAACGCCCCGAGAATGCCCAGGTTCCCTGTCCGACCGGGGCTGCCCGAAAAATGCTCGAAGAACAGAAGGGTCAACATGCCGATGACGATCAGCGCGCCGCTGGCGCTCAGCACGATCTTGGACTGAAGCCGCAGCTTCGTCGGTGGCTCGACCGCCAGCGTGTACGGCCGGCGGATGTATCGCCTGAGAAACACCCGGAAGCGGTCGCCCAGCACGGTGGCGAGGTTGTACAAAACGCCAAATCCCAACCCACCAAGGATGATCAGAGGACAGACGATGCCATACGTCTGCCAGTTCCCGTTGTAGCGGATCAGACTATCGCCCAACAGATCGAAACCGGCGTTGCAGAAGGCACTGATCGAATGGAAGATGCTGTGGAAAACGCGCGCGTGTAAATCTGCATTCCACGTTGGGATGTCATCCCACATTTCGAACAGCGCCACAGCCCCGATCGCTTCGACCGCGAGGGTCACCACAAAGATGAAGACGATGATGTTGCCGATCCGGCCAAGCGTCCGGGCGCTGAGCAGGTCTTGCAGCGCCACCGACTCACGCAAACTGAACGCCTGACCCAGAAGCAGGGCAATGACCGCTCCAAAGACCATGATGCCCAGGGCGCCGAGCTGGATCAGAACGAGGATGATCACCTGCCCCATGAAGGTGAAGTCCTCGCCGGTATTCTTGACCACCAGACCGGTCACGCAGGTCGCGCTGGTGGAGGTAAATAGCGCATCGACGAGGCGGAGGGATTCTCTTCCCGTGGTCGCCGTCGGCAGCATGAGCAGCCCGGCGCCGGTCCCGATGAGGACAACGAAGCTGGCAATCAGGGTTTTCGTCGGGTTTCGGCCGGTGGCCGCGAAGCTGATCGAAGCCATAAAGACCTTGACGGTCACTTCGAAAATGAGGTAGACGCCGATCGCTAAATGTCGCACCCGGCCCGGCGCGATCTCGTCAAACCAGTACCCCGAGCCCAGCACGACGACCCCAAGCGCAATCAGCATGGGGACCTCGTACCAACTGGCCAGGATGTATTCTCTCTTGGACCGGGCATTGAGCAGACGAATCGCCTTGCCGACCAGAAAGACGAAAAGCAGGACGATCTGAACGCCGTAGATGATCCCTTCCCGAACGGAAGGCTCGTGGAAGCCGAAGAGAAGAACAAAGGACGCCACGACCATCAGTGAAATGACGGCCTTGACGCCCACCAACGTCTTCTCCAGCGTGTTGTTCTTGTAGGCAATCTTCATAGCGCTTGCTTTGCCTTGGCAACGCCCGGCAAACGAGCGGCCCTTTTTACACCTTTTCCCCGCCAAATTCCAGCAAAATCACCCCGGCGCCGGGACGCGGCGTGGAGCGAGTAGAGGGGACCTTGATAGTGGACTGGGACTGCACAGGCCGGTTTGGGATCTGTCTATCCTCGATGGGAATCTCCCGCTCTGGGCCAAAACATTCTTGCATCCTTCTTCGATTTGATGCGTTTATGTATGTAGAGGGCTGAATGGTCAAACAGGTGTAGAAGGCAAGAATGCAGCGTTCAGACGAAGAGCTGATGTTGAGTTCTCGCGACGGGGATCAAGGTGCATTCGAAATCCTCTACCAAAGATATGAAAAGCCCGTGTTCAGCTTTGCCTACCGCATGGTGACGAGTGCGGCCGAGGCTGAGGACCTGTGCCAGGAGACGTTTCTGAGGGTCGCGCGGGCCGGAAGGAAGTATGAGGCAACGGGCAAATTCAAGACCTGGCTCTTTCGCATCGTGCTCAATCTTTGCCACGACAGGCTGCGAAGAAGGAAGTTCAGGGCTCACCTGTCCCTGAACGCCCCGGCAACCGACGGAGACGACGAAAGGATGCAACTGCAGGAGACGATCGGCGACCCGTCGCCCGATCCTGTGGAACGTGCAGAGGCAGAAGAGATGACGTCTCTCGTCCAGGAGGCGTTCACGGCGTTACCCGAGCAGCAACGAACGGTCGTCCTCCTCAGGGAATACAATGCTCTGAAATTCGCAGAGATCGCGGAAATCATGCACTGTCCGGTGGGCACGGTCAAGGCACTGAATCACAGGGCGCGGCAGAAGCTCATGGAACGCTTATCGAAATATATGGATTGATGTAGCGGCGGCGCATATCTGAGAGGTTGGCCCCATGTCAACGTGCGACGATATTCAGAAAGAACTGGACGCATTCCTGAGCGGTGAAATCGACGAGCCTCAGAGGAGCGAGATACAGGAGCACTTGCAGAATTGCAGGGCCTGTGCACAGGCGGCACAACGACTCACAAGATTGTCCGAGGTCCTGCAAACATGGCAGGCCCCCGAACCATCCCCTCTCATCTATCCCGGGCTCAAGGGAGAATTGGATAGGTCCCGGTCTCTCTGGAAGCGAGCGATCGCGCAGCCGTTCCTCACGAGAGCCGCCTTTCACATCGCTGAAGTGGCGGCCGTCGTGATTCTGACGCTTGGGATCAGCCGATGGCTGGCACAACCGACTCCGGAAGTCCGCAAGGATTCAACCATCATCAACCTGTATCTGAAGGAGCACCAGAACGTGGCCGCCCGAACGGTCTCCATGAGCACGCCTGCCCCGCCGGCGGCTCGGATGCATGTGAGCCCTCATGATTTCCTGTATTACGAGTTTCTGGACGACGGTCCCGAGTTTGCGCGCCCCGGCCTTATCGTCCGCACGCCTTCCGTACAGAGAGATGCCCCCTCGCCGGAACCGCCGTTGATCGCCAACGGGCACACACTCACACTCTCCGAGGCACGGAGAGCGGCGACCTTTGATCTGGCCGCCCCGCCGCGGCTCCACCCCGGCTACAGGCTCGATTCGATCAGACAAATCGAGGGTCGCGACGCCTTGCATCTGCTTTACACCGACGGCATCCATACACTCTCGCTGTTCGAACAGCCACTGGATGGAGAGCGTGGGCTCGGGTCCAAGGATTTCAGAGAGTACGCGGTATACCGCCGCGAGGGACAGCGCGGAGG
Organism: uncultured Phycisphaerae bacterium; assembly: GCA_965603505.1. Lineage (GTDB taxonomy): Bacteria > Planctomycetota > Phycisphaerae > Sedimentisphaerales > Anaerobacaceae > PLanc-01. Next base: position 5,118 of record CBFDDG010000231.1, read on the forward strand.
GACCATCCTGGCCTGGAGAGATCATGCCCTTTCCTACGTACTGATCGGAAACATCGAAATGGCGCAGCTAATGGACATGTCGCAGTCCATCAGCGCCCCTAATGGGAGCAAATAGCAATGAAGACTTCACATTCACCGGCTTTGCGTCTCGGCGTGGCAATCGTTCTCGGAGTGTCCGCTTCGATCTTCTCGGATACTGCAGCAAACTCGACTGGAGAAGCAGAACGATATTTCGAGAGAGCCAATGAGCTACTGAAGCGCGCGGACTATGACGGCGCGATTGCCGAATACCAAAAAGTCGTCAGCCTATCACCCGACGGCGAAATCGCCCAGGATGCCCAATACTGGATCGGGCAGTCTCATTTCAGAGCGGGTCAGTTTGATGTCGCACAGGCAACATTCGCGAAGCTCATCGAACAATGCCCGGCCAGCGCCATCATCCCGGTCACTAAGCTCATGGTTGAACGGGTTGAACGAGCAAAGGAAAATGAAGCAAAAAGAAGAGCGATGAGCACTGCCGCAGATAAAGGATTCATCATTGATCCAGACACGGGTGTCAGATACACCAAAACAGTGTCCTTGGCAGGCAAAAACGACGTGATCGAGGATACAACCTACAACAATAGACTGGACATTTTCCCACTCTCGCCCAACGGCAAGTTCATACTCTACGGAAAGCTTGTCGTTCCATTGGACGGCAGTGAACCTTTTGATTTATTGGATATGTCGGCGGAACGTTGTATTTGGTCACCGGACGGCAGGAATGTCGCTTTTTACTCAGAAGACGGCATCTGCATGGTTCCTGTGTCTCCGGAGACGGCTCGGCGAACAGGACCTGTAAGAAAGCTCCTCGATGGCCGATATACATGGGGACTTGTCAGTTGGTCACCTGATGGGGAAAAGCTCGCTTTCAGGAGAACGAGTGATGAGAATAATGATATCTCCGGTGGTGATATCTGGACGATTTCAGTCAAGGACGGCTCGCTTACTCAGATCACCAGTGGTCCTGCCCATAAATTTGGACCTGCATGGTCTCCTGACGGCAAGACTATTGTATATGCAATAAGAAAGGATAGCCTAAGTTTTTGGTTGATCTCTGCTGAGGGTGGGGCGCCCAGAAAGATTATCGAACCTGGAGGGAGGTGTATACCATTTTGGTCACCGGACAGCAAATGGATTTTATACAAATTAGATGAAAAAATCCACTTTTTTAGCCTTAATGATAAAAAGGAACTTGAAATAGTCACGCCCAGGGCCATAGGAGACTTCTTTTCATGGTCACCTAATGGCAGGAAGATGCTTTTCTACCGACCTTCTTATGGTTACAAATACGGTTGCAAAGTTGTGTCAGCTTCCGGTGGGCCGCACTTTGATCTTGGAAGACACCTCCAATTATATGCATGGAGTTTAGCTTGGTCTGACAATAACAATATGATTACTAAAGGAGAAAATGAAGAGGGCAATGTCGTCTTCTGGATAATCCCCCTTTCAGGTGGTGAGCCGGTCCTTTTAGATATGGACGTATCGGTTGACGGTAGCCCTTTTCCTATTTCCGTGTCGCCAAACGTCAAAAAGCTCGCTTTTACTGTGGGACGGGACAATGGAACAGACGATCTCTTTGTGGTTCCGATATCATTGCAGGACGCTCGGACGATGGGGCCCGCCATTAAAATATTCGACAGATGGCATCAAGCACCAGGGATGCCAGCTTCATGGTCACCTGATGGGAATAAATTCGCAGTGATCCATAGGGGAGATCTCTGGATAGCCTTTTCTAATGGAGATAAACCTGTTCAGATCACAAAAACACCGGAGTTAGAGCACGGCCGCCTTGGATGGTCCCCTGATGGCAGGATGATTCATTATATTGTCCGACATAGCCAGACTGCACGTACCTCGTATGTGGTATCTGTGTCGGATGGCAAAACGACAAAGATATTGGACACTGGCCCTGGCCGGATCCATGCATGGTCTCCTGACAGTAGAAAGCTTGCGATTGAATCCGAAGGATTGATTTCCGTTGTCTCCATCGCAGACGGTGGAACTCAACAGATTGCCAAGCTGAAGGATCTGGGGCTTGACAGAGTTTTTGACCTTCGCTGGTCTCCCGACGGCAAGTACTTCGCCTGTGTTGGGAACCACATAAACAAAGGGCCCTCATGTCCTATTTTTGTAATTCCCGTTGAAGGAGGTAAAGTCACCACGCTTACCGTCGATGACACCAGTGAGAAGTATCGGCTCTTTTGGTCTCCTGACGGCAAATGGATATCCTACAACTCTGAGGGGCCTGTTAAAGTGCGTCCCGAAGGAACTTTGTGGGAAGCGGATTTTGACCAGATCGTGAGGAAGGCTTCGGATTCGGCGGCTGCGAAGTAGTTCGTGGATGAAGCTCGACTGAAGAGGGCATTGCCGGCCCTGCGTGCGGTTATCGCATGGAGGCGCCGGCGTCAGGCGATGTCGGCCAGGCCGAGGGTGTCACCGAACTTCGTGACCAGGGCGCGACGAATATTGCGGTGTTCGGCCTGCGTTAATGCGGGGTCTTCGGAGACCATCTTGAAGGCATGTCGCCTTGCCATGACGAGCAGGTCGTAGTCGTCGACGATGTTGGCGATTTTCAGATCGGGCAGGCCGTGCTGCCTGGCACTGAACAGCTCGCCCGGCCCGCGGATGCGCAAGTCCTGCTCGGCGATCTCGAAGCCGTCGTTCGTCCGTTCCATGACTTCGAGCCGGCTCTTGGCTGCCTCGTTATCCGTCTCGGCGAACAGCAGGCAGTGCGATTTCGATTCGCCCCGCCCGATGCGGCCGCGAAGCTGGTGCAGTTGCGCCAGGCCGAAAC
>CBFDDG010000232.1:0-7937 GCA_965603505.1 uncultured Phycisphaerae bacterium
ATCAGCAAGCAGGAGAAGGAGAAGCTTCTGACCGAGTACAGGGATGTCTGGCAGTACGAGGGAGCGGCTTTCCGCAGCTTTCCGGACGACTCTGATCCGGCGTGTCGGCCGGTCCATCGGTTCTGGTCGGTGCAGATGGGCACGCACTTTTATACGATGCAGGAGCATGAGAGGGACAAGCTCATCGAAAGCTACCCGGATTCCTGGGCCTATGAGGGCGTCGCGTTCTACGCCTATCCGGAGGATCAGCAGCCTCCGTGGGCCCTGCCGGTATATCGATTCTGGTCGGAGAGTATCCGCGGTCACTTCTACACCATGAGCGAGGCGGAGAAAGACGACCTGCTCATGGAACGGGCCGGCGTCTGGAAATACGAGGGGATTGCCTGGTACGCCGTCGAGTGAGCGGGATTGGCATTCTCCGACGGGCCATGGCGTGCGCGTTTCGTCGAAACGCTCCGCTGTGATCGGCCTTGCTCGCGCCTACTCTGGGGGGAATACGGGCGTTCTCCGGGGATCGCACGTCGCAACCGTTTCAATCTCGCCAATACCTGCTTGAGAAAATCGCACGCCTCGAGTACAGTAATCCTCTCACACACGCCCCAGGCGGTAAGGCAGGTGAATCGCCGGCGTTTCGGGGATGCGGTTGGGTCACGGTTGCGAAGAGAGCAGAGGTGGAAGAATGGATGTGCTACTGATTGGCAGCGGGGGACGGGAGCATGCGATTGCATGGAAGCTTAAGCAGTCCGCGCAGCTTGGCAAACTATACATCGCGCCGGGCAATGCGGGCACGGCGCAGTGCGGCCAGAACGTGGATATCGCGGACAACGACATTGCCACGCTGGTTGCCTTTGCCCGGGAGAAGAAGGTCGGTCTGGTCGTCGTGGGGCCGGAAGAGCCATTGGCCAACGGCGTGGTGGACGCCATGGAAGCGGCGGGAATCAAGGCCTTTGGCCCGACGGGCGCTGCGGCGCAACTCGAGGCCGACAAGGCCTTCGCGAAGCACCTGATGCGGTCCGGCGCGATCTCGACCGCCGAGGGCCGCGTGTTCGACCGGTACAGCGATGCCAAGGCGTACATCGCCAGCCGCGATGAGCCGGTGGTCATCAAGGCGGCCGGGCTGGCGAAGGGAAAGGGCGTGATCGTCTGCGACGATCCGGCCGAGGGGATCCTGGCGGCCGAGAAGATCATGGTGGACCGGATCTTCGGCGCCGCCGGCGATACCATCGTGGTCGAGGATAAGCTGCTGGGCGAGGAAGCCTCCATCCTGGCGTTCGTCGACGGCCGGAACATCTACGTGATGGAGTCCTCCCAGGACCACAAGCCCATCGGAGACGGCGATACGGGTCCCAATACCGGAGGTATGGGCGCCTACAGTCCCGCGCCCATCGTGACGGAAGACATGATGAGCCGGATTACGCGCGAAATTCTGGTGCCTACGATCGATGCGATGAACCGCACGGGCACATCCTACAAGGGCGTCCTGTATGCGGGGCTGATGATCACCAGCGGCGGACCGCGCGTGCTCGAGTTCAACGTCCGGTTCGGCGACCCGGAGACGCAGCCGATTTTCATGCGTCTTCAAAGTGACCTGATCGAGGTATTCCTGGCGGTGTGCGAGGGGCGGCTGGAGGAGGCTTTTCTGAAGTGGGACCCGCGTCCGGCGGTGTGCGTGGTCATGGCGTCCGGCGGATACCCCGGCGATTACGAGAAGGGCAAGGTCATCAGCGGTCTCGATGAGGCCGCCCAACTTCCGGACGTGGTCGTCTTCCATGCGGGCACCCGGCAGCAGAACGGCCAGGTTGTGACAAACGGCGGCCGCGTGTTAGGCGTCACGGCCCTGGGGACGGAGATCGCCGCGGCGAAGGCGCGGGCCTATGAAGCCCTCGATCGCATCCGGTTCGAGGGGGCGTACTGCCGGCGCGATATCGCAGACAAGGCGATACGGCAAAAGCGATAAACGAGCGTAGCGAAAGAGTATTTCCGTCATGGCGCACTCCACAAGTCCGGATAGGGCAGCGCGTACACGCGGCAGGCGACGGTGGCGCCGGATTCTTCTTGGCGTGCTGATTGTTGTTGCAATGATCGGCGTGTTGATTGCCGGGTTGGGCCTCTGGCTTGCGAGGGCGCTGCCGCGCATCGCCGCCGCAGAGATCGGCCGGTTGACAAACACGTACGTTCAGACGGGAGCGATTGACTTTCATCTCGATGGATCCGTCGCCGTGGATGGGCTCGCGATTCGGCCGATCCAGCCCCAATCGCGTTACGACGACACGATTCTGCGGGCCAGGAAGGTATACGCGAGGTTCGATCGCGGCAGTCTGCTGCTGCTGTCGCCGCGGGTGACGGAAATCCGGATCGAGGACTTCCTGCTCGACGTGCAGTTGAATCTCGATAGCGGACAATGGAACGTCAGCGGTCTGCGACTCCGCTCTTCCGGCAGCGGCGGAGGGGCCAAGCCGGCCATCGAGCTGCAGCAAGGGAAGCTGCGGTACTGCAAAGTCTCCGGCGGTGACGTGGAGGTCGTTACGTCCATCCCCATCGAGGCACGCTTTGGACAAGGCATGAGCGCCTATGGGGGATACGGCTTCGAGGTCAAGACGGCCAAGCTCTCAAGCGGCTACGGCGAGAGCCGCCTGAGTGGTTACTGGCGGCCGGGAGAGCTCACTCTGGCCGGCGGGTTGTCGTCGACGAATATTCCCTCCCTGGAGCAGGCCTGGGCGGTGGACGTTTTGGCCGCCCAACTCACCTATAACGGCAATGGCGACTATGCATTGGACCTCCGTATGAAGGACCTGCACGGAAAGCAGACCCCGGAGGCGGACACGTTCGGGCTTGCCGGTCGGGCGGACATGGGGCTGTCCGGACCGCTGGCCGGTTTCCTGCGGTTCCTGGCGCGGTACCAGCCGACCGGCACGGTCGAATCGATCACCGTGGAGACGAAAGGCAACTTTGAGACGTGGTCTGACAGCGTGGTCTCCGGCAAGCTCGTGTGCAAAGATGTATCGATCTGCGACCGCAAGTTTCCTTACCCGATCGACCATCTGGCCGGCGAGATCGAGTTCACGGAGTCGATGGTGATGGCCAACAAGCTCCAGGGCAGGCACGACAACGTCGACCTCCGCATCGCGGGCTGGACGAAGGGATTCGGCGGCGAGCGGCAGTGCCAGTATCGCGTGACCAGCGATAACATGGTTCTCGATGAGGCTCTCTACGCGGCCCTGCAGCCGGAGCAGCAGGAGCTTTGGGATGCCTTCAAGCCTCGCGGTGTTATCGGGGCGGACTACCGGTTCAGCCAGACCTCACCGGCCGATAAACGGAGGAATATCTCCGTGACCCTGAACCAGGTGGCGGCGGACTATCGCAAGTTTCCCTATCCTCTGCGGGGACTGACCGGCAGGCTGTACTTCGACCGCGAGAGCATTCTGGCCACCGATCTCGTATCGAAAACGGACACAGGTGAGATTCGGTTGCACGGCAAAGTGACGGGACGTGACATCGGCAAGCCGGTCTACTACATCTCGATTGAGGCCGATGACATCCCCCTGGATGCGACCCTGGCCGAGGCGCTGCCGGCAAAACATCGCGAGCTGTACGGACAGCTCGACGCAGATGGGGCCATCGACATCCGCGCGAGAGTCTTCAGCACGCAGGACGCGAACGAGATCGGGCCCGTCAGCTTTCTCGCGGATGTCTCTTGTGAGAACATATCTCTGAAGCTGGAGCCGTTCCTGCTGTCCGAGGTCGCCGCCGAGGCGGCGATCACGCCCGATTCGCTGAGCATTAAGAAACTCAGCGGGCATCATGATCGCAGTCGAGTCTCCCTGACCGGCGGCGTACAGCTTGCGGCCGATGCAAAAGCGACGCAGTATCTCCTGAAGATCGACGCCGAGGACGTGCCGCTCGACAGCGAGGTGATCGGCCTGTTGCCGGCGTCGATGGCGGAGGCGATTGCCGCCTTTCGGCCGGAAGGGGACGTCAATCTTTCCGTGGAAGCCAAGAAGAGCGACGGCAACGAGCCACCCGACCATGTCGTTGTTGTGGAATGTCTGGGCAATCGGATTCATCATGAGCGGTTTGACTATCCCTTGCAGGATGTTCGTGGGACCATTACGGCCACGGGCGACAGCGTGACGTTGCAGAAGATCACGGCCGTGCCTGGAGACCGGTCCGAGCCCGGGCTGACGGGCACGTTGCACATCGATGGGTCCATCAGCCTAGTGAACAACGGCTTTGAGAAGGGCTTGTTCACGCTTCAAGCGACGGACGTGCTCCTTACGGAGGAACTCGGCAACGCATTGCCGACGGGGCTGGCCGGCATATATCGCGAGCTGTCGCCGCGAGGGCCGTTCGACCTGAATCCAACGACGCTGACGATATCGAAGACAGCGGATGACGAAAAGCTTGTGGAATTCGACGGCGAGGCGGACCTGGCGAGCTGCCGTCTGAACCTCTCCGGTGCAGGGGCGGACTTATGCGGGATCCTGAAGGCCAAAGGCTCCTACAGCACAGAGCACGGTTTTATCGACGGGCGGGTGCAGCTTGCGGCGGAACGGCTGGCGATCAAGGGCAAAGCGGCCACGGACATGAACATCGACGCCGTCTACGATCCGAACGCGCGGAAATGGTGGGCCGAGGACTTTGTGGGCGATTGCTACGACGGCCGGGTGTTGGGCAGTCTCGAAGTGGCGGCCGATCAGGATGCCCCCGAGTATCTGATGCGGCTGGCGCTCCATCAGGTCGACTTGCGGCAATTGCTTCGGGCCGGCAACAGCGGCGCTGCGGCGGAGAAGAATTACAGCAGCGGCACCATGGATGCCTCGCTGAGTCTCCAGGCGCGCGTGGGAAGACCCTCCTCCCGATTGGGAACCTGCCAGGTCGTCGTCACGGATATGCAGGTGGGGAAGGTCTCGCCGCTGGCGAAATTGCTGTCGGTGTTGCGGCTGAGCGAGCCGACGGACTACACGTTCGAGCGAATGCTGGTCGATTCATACATCCGTCAGGACCGTCTGCTGATCCGGACGTTCGATATGGCCGGCAGGAACGTGGCCTTTGCCGGCTCGGGCACGATGGACCTGCCCACGGAAGAGATGAACCTCCTGTTGACGGCCCGCGGCCCGCGTGTCGCCGTCGCGGAGCCCTCTCTCCTCGAATCGCTCACGGAAGGGCTCGGCGTCGCCGTCGTCCGCATGGAGGTTACCGGCAAGGCCGGCAACCCGCACGTCGAGACGAAGACCCTGCCGGTCATCGAGGACTCGCTCAGAATCCTCGGTACTCCCGAGTAGCGTCCGTTTCCCACGTACCCTTCGGACGTTGGCCGGGGCAATCCGGAATTGGGTTGTGCATCGCCGAGGGGGGACTATAATGTGGACGAACGGCCCGCTGCTTCATGGAGATGAGTCTTCCCGGGCAAGCAGGCGTGGCGGACGGCCGCGGATGTGATGGAGCATGGAGGTGATACCGATGGGTGCGAATTGTGAATTGAATCGTCGTGGGTTTTTGCAAGTGGCACTCGGTTCGGCGGCGGGTGCAATGCTGCCGGGGGGGACGGTCCTTGGCAATGTCGAACAGGGGAAACAGCGGCCAAACTTCCTCTGGATCAGTACGGAGGATATCAGCCCCGATTTAGGCTGCTACGGCGACAAGTACGCGGTGACGCCGAACCTGGATCGCCTGGCGTCTCAGGGCGTGCGATACAACCGTGTGTTCTCTCATTCCGGCGTGTGCGCGCCGACGCGGTCGGGCATCATCACGGGGATGTACCCGACGACCATCGGCACCCATCACATGCGGTGCCGGGGTGTCCCGCCGCACGATGTCAAGTGCTTTGGCGAGTATCTGCGAGCGGCCGGCTACTACTGTACGAACAACGTCAAGACCGACTACCAGTTCGATTCGCCCCTGACGGCGTGGGATGAGTGCAGCAACAAGGCCCACTGGCGGAACCGGCCGAAGGACAGGCCCTTCTTCGCTATCATCAACTTCACCACGACCCACGAGAGCCAGATTCGCAATCGCAGCCAGGGGATGAGGAAGCGCCTCAACAGCCTGGGCCCGGACGAGCGGCACGACCCGGCCAAGGCCGAGCTGCCCCCGTACTATCCGGATACACCCAAGGTGCGGCAGGACTGGGCGCAATACTACGACATCATCACGCTCATGGACAAGCAGGCGAAAGAGGTCCTCGACCAGCTCGAAGAGGACGGTCTGGCGGACGATACGATTGTCTGGTTCTGGGGCGACCACGGTCGGGGTTTGCCGCGGGGCAAGCGGTGGATCTACGATTCCGGCAGTCGAGTCCCGCTGATCGTCCGGGTGCCCGAGAAGTGGCGCAAGCTCGCCATGCCGGACAATCCGGAGGCCGTCAAGCCGGGCGCGGTGAACGACGATCTCGTCGCGTTTATCGACTTTGCCCCGACGATGCTGTCGCTGGCAGGCATTGAGATCCCGCGCCACATCCAGGGCCGGGCATTTCTCGGCCGGCAGAAGGCGCAGCCGCGCGAGTATGTCTTCGGGGCCCGCGACCGGATGGATGAGGCCTACGACCTGATTCGCACCGTCCGGGACAAGCGATTCCGATACATCCGGAACTACATGTGGCACGTCTCGCGCGGGCAGGACATCAACTACATGAACCAGATGCCCACGATGCAGGAGATGCGCCGGCTCCACGCCGAGGGCAAGCTCCGGGGGCCGCAGATGCAGTACTTCGAGCCGACCAAGCCGATTGAGGAGTTGTACGATACGGCGGCCGACGCACACGAGGTGAAGAACTTAGCAGGCGACCCGAAGTACAAGGACGTGCTGGAGCGGATGCGCCGCGTCCACAGTCAGTGGTATCGACAGACGATGGACACCGGGCTGATCCCGGAGCCGATCTTCGATGAGATCAAGCGGCCCGAAGGCAAGTTTGAGAAGACGGCCGTGCCTGTCTTCATCAGGCAGACAGACAGCCCCGGCGAAGATGGGGCCATAACGATTGTCTGTCCGACATCGGGGGCATCGATCGCCTGGCGAATCGGCGGGAACCCGAAGAGCAAGACGGGTTGGGAACTGTATGTCCGACCTGTACGGGTCAGGCCGGGCCAGGTCCTGTACGCCAAGAGCTGCCGGATCGGCTTTCGCGACAGCGGCGTCGTGCAGTTCAAGCGGGGCGATGCCGTCAGCGATAGGCCGGAAATGACCCAAGCGGACCATTGGAAGAACAGACTCGACCGGACGGATCTATGCCGGCGCCTGTGGAATCTCAAGCAGCTTGACTATAAGGGCGCGAACGCGAGCCCGGCCTACTTGGATCACCTCAGCGACGACCGGCAATCCATCCGCTACTGGGCGGTCGTCGGCGTTCATGCGAATACGAAATACGCCGCCGACATGGCGTTAGCCAAGCCGGCGATCACAACCATGCTGGAGGACCCGTCGGTGGTTATCCGGGTCGCGGCGGCCCATGCGATGTGTGACTGGGGCGAGGAGAGACTCGCAGTGCCGGTCTTGGTGGAGGCCTTGAAGCATCCGACGGACAAGGCCCGGCTTTTTGCTGTGATCGCCCTGGACAAGATCGGCGAAAAGGCCCGTCCGGCCCTCCCGCAAATCCGCGAGGCCGTCAACGACTCCGACAACTACGTGACCCGCGTCGCCAAGACCATCCTGGAGCGGCTGGGTGAGAAGTAGTCGATAGGTGGTCGCCCCCTGCCGGAGCGTGTTTCTGGAACGCGGCAGGAATGCTCTTTGCAGATGGGAGGGTCGGTGTATCATCTGTGAATGAATTTAGCAGAGGGAGGAATGTACGATGCTTGAGCGGGTGAGCCTACCGTGGGCCTTCGTGATCGTGGCCGCGATGCGGCCGGCTGTCGGACAATTGCCATCTGAGGAGTTAGTGACCGACCCGAAGTTCGAGACAAGGGAAGGGCAGACGCTGCCGGAGGGGTGGTCGGTGTGGA
>CBFDDG010000233.1:0-7929 GCA_965603505.1 uncultured Phycisphaerae bacterium
TTGGCGTTTGAAGGGGAGGCACGGGCCCGCCTGCTGACCGGGGTGGAGAAGCTGGCGACGGCGGTCAAGGCGACGCTGGGTCCGCGCGGGCGCAATGCCGTCATCGATAAGAGCTGGGGCGGCCCGACCGTCACGAAGGACGGCGTGACCGTCGCCGAGGAGATCGAGCTGACGGATAAGGCCGAGAACCTGGGGGCGAAGCTCGTAAAGCAGGCCGCCAGCAACACTTCCAAGATCGCCGGCGACGGGACGACCACCGCGACCGTGCTGACCGAGGCCCTCTACAGGGAAGCGTACAAGAACCTGACGGCGGGCGCCGACGCCATGGCGCTGAAGCGCGGCATGGAGGCGGCGGCGAAGGCCGTCACGGACAAGCTCGCGACGTTGGCCAAGCCGGTCGATATCACCAAGACCGACGATATCATCAACGTCGCGTCCGTTTCCGCCAACAACGACCGGGAGATCGGCAAGATCATGGCCCAGGCCTTCCAGAGGGTGGGCAAAGACGGCGTCATCACGGTCGAGGAGGGCAAGAGCTTCGAGACCACCGTCGAATTCGTCGAGGGTATGCAGTTCGACCGCGGGTACCTTTCGCCGCATTTCGTGACCGACCCCGACAAGATGGTCGTGGAGCTGGATAAGCCCTATATCCTCGTCCACGAGGAGAAGATCAGCAACGTGGCCAAGCTGATCCCGCTGCTGGAGCAGGTGGCCCAGTCGAAGCGGCCGCTGTTGATCCTCTCGGAGGACGTGGAGAGCGAGGCCCTGGCGACGCTGGTGGTCAACAAGCTCAAGGGCGTTTTGAAGGTTGCGGCGGTGAAGGCCCCCGGCTACGGCGACCGGCGCAAGGCCATGCTCCAGGATATCGCGGTGCTGACCGGCGCCGAGGCCATCGTCAAGGACCTCGGGATCGAGCTGGACAAGGTCAGCCTCTCGCAGCTCGGCCAGGCCCGCAAAGTCACGATCGACAACGACAACACGACGATCGTGGAAGGGACCGGCGGCCAGGACGCGATCAACGGCCGGATCAAGCAGATCAGGGCTGAGATCGACGTGACCACGAGCGATTACGACCGCGAGAAACTCCAGGAACGACTGGCCAAACTGACCGGCGGCGTGGCCCAGATCAACGTTGGCGCCGCCAGTGAGGCGGAAATGAAAGAGAAGAAGGCCCGCATCGAGGACGCCTTGCACGCGACGCGTGCCGCGATTGAGGAAGGCATCGTCCCGGGCGGCGGCGTGGCGCTCGTACGCTGCATCGACGCGGCCGATTCCGTGAAACTCAAGGGCGACGAGAAGACCGGCGCCGAGATTCTTGCCAAGGCCCTGCGGACGCCCTGCTACTGCATCGCTGAGAACGCCGGCGCCATCGGGCATATCGTGGTCAACACGATCCAGCAGGGCCGGGGCGCCTTCGGGTACAACGCCGACACCGACACCTACGAGGACCTGGTCGAGGCCGGCGTCATCGATCCCGCGAAGGTCACACGCATCGCCCTGCAAAACGCCGTCAGCATTGCGGGTCTGCTGTTGACCACCGACTGCCTCGTGACCGAGAAGCCCACGCCGAAAGAAGAGATGGGCCCGGGCGGTCCCGGCGGCCCAGGCATGGGCGGCATGGGTGGCATGGGCGGCATGGGTGGCATGGGTGGCATGGACATGATGTAAAGCGTCGGCGGCGTCGACGAAGAAATCAGCCTATGGAGTCGACTATGAGCAAGACAGAACCCAAGCAATGGATTGCCGTGGGCGTTGTGGTACTGAGCGTGCTGCTCGCCCTGAGTGTGGCCGGCTGCGGCGAGAGCCTCCGATTCAGTCGGACCGAAACCAAGACAATGACGAAGGGCGATCGCATGGACTGGTGGCGTGACGCCCGGTTCGGCCTCTTTGTTCACTGGGGCGTCTACTCGGTCCCGGCCGGCACGTACAAGGGCGAGCGGATCGACGGCATCGGCGAGTGGATCATGCATCACGGCCGGATCCCCGTCGCGGAATACGAGAAGTTCGCCGGCGCGTTCAATCCCACCGCGTTCGATGCGGATGCATGGGTCCGGCTGGCCCGAAAAGCGGGCATGAAGTACATCGTGATCACGAGCAAACATCACGACGGCTTCTGCCTGTGGGATTCGAAGGTCACCGACTGGGATATCATGGACGCCACGCCCTTCGAGCGTGACATCCTGAGGGAGCTGTCGCAGGCTTGCCGGAGACAGCGCATCAAACTCTGCTTCTACCACTCGATCATGGACTGGCACCATCCGGACGCCCAAGCCCCCTTCTATCCGAACTACAACGACACGAACCGATCGAACGCGAACTTCGACCGTTACGTCGAGAGCTACCTCAAGCCGCAGCTCGCCGAGCTGCTGACGAATTACGGACGCATCGGCGTGCTCTGGTTCGACGGCGAATGGATCAAAGACTGGACCGAGCCCAAGGGCAAGGACATGTACGATTACGTCCGCGGCCTCCAGCCGGCGATCCTCATCAACAATCGCGTCGGCAAAGGCCGCAAGGGCATGGAAGGCCTGAGCGAGAGCGATGAATATGCAGGCGATTTCGGCACGCCCGAGCAGCAGGTACCCCCGGAGGGCCTGCCCGGCGTCGACTGGGAAACCTGCATGACCATGAACGACACGTGGGGCTTCAAGGCCTACGATGAAAACTGGAAGTCGAGCGAGGATCTGATCCGCCATCTCGTCGACATCGCCAGCAAAGGCGGCAACTTCCTGCTGAACGTTGGCCCGACGCCCGAGGGGCTCATCCCGCGGGAGAGCGTCCGGCGACTGGAGGACATGGGCAAGTGGATGGCCGCCAACAGCGAAAGCATCCACGGCACGACGGCCAGCCCGATCGGCCGACCCAAATGGGGTCGATGCACGGCGAAAGGCAGGAAACTCTACCTGCACGTCTTCGACTGGCCTTCGAACGGAAAGCTCGTCGTCCCGTTCTCCAGGGAGCAGGTGGCCCAGGCGTATCTGCTGGCGAACGAAAGACGGGTGGGGGTGGCGGCCGGCGGCAAGGAGGCGGTCATCATCCTGCCCAACCAGGCCCCGGATCCCATCGACAGCGTCATCGTGCTCGTACAAAAGGACAACTGAACGATTACAGGATTATCCGTTGGAGAAGGAGTAACGCAGTATGAAACTGAGACCATTGGATGACAGAGTGGTGATCAAGCCGTTGGAAGCCCAGTCGAAGACCGCCGGCGGCATCTTCCTGCCGGACACGGCCAAAGAGAAACCCCAGATTGGCAAGGTCATCTGGGTCGGCCCGGGCAAGGTCCAGGACGACGGCAAGCGGGCCCCCGTCTCCGTCAAGAAGAACGATGAGGTCATCTACGGAAAGTATATGGGCAACGAGGTCGAGATCGACCGTGAGAAGTACGTGATCGTCCGCGAAAGCGACCTTCTCGGCATCGTGGAGAAGTAACACGCCAACAGAACCGATCGGGAAGGATCGGAGTGACGATTTTTTAGAGGAAATGAAAGATGGCAAAGCAATTGATGTTTGACGATAGCGCACGTACCGAGCTGCGGGAGGGCCTCAAGCAGTTGGCCGCCGCGGTCAAGGTGACGCTCGGGCCCACCGGCCGAAACGTCGTGCTGCACAAGAGTTGGGGCTCCCCGAAGGTCACGAAGGACGGCGTCTCGGTCAGCAAGGAAATCGAGCTGCCCGAGCCGTTTAAGAACATGGGCGCCAAGATGGTCAATGAAGTCGCCAGCAAGACCTCCGACGTGGTCGGCGATGGGACGACGACCTCAATCGTGCTGGCCGAGGCGATCTACCTGGAAGGGCTGCGACACGTGGCGGCGGGCGCCAATCCCATGGCCATCAACCGCGGCATCGGCAAGGCCACCGAGATCGCCACCAACTTCATCAAGGACGTCAGCGTTCCCGTCAAGGGACACAGTGACATTGCCAAGGTCGCCACGATCAGCGCCAACAACGACGCGGAAGTGGGCGCCAAGCTGGCCGATGCGTTTGACGCCGTCGGCAAGGAAGGCGTCATCGAGATCGAGGAAGGTAAGGGGCTGGAGACGGAATTGGATATCGTCGAGGGCATGCAGTTCGACCGCGGGTATATCTCCCCCTACTTCGTGACGGACCCGGAGACTCTGGAGGCCATCTACGAGGACGCCTACATCCTGCTGCACGAGAAGAAGATCTCGAACATCCGAGAGTTCATCCCGCTGCTCGAGAAGATCGTCCACACGGGCAAGCCCATGCTGATCGTCGCGGAAGACCTCGAGGGCGAGGCCCTGGCAGCGCTGGTCATCAACCGCCTGCAAGGCGTGCTGAAGATCTGTGCCGTGAAGGCCCCCGGCTTCGGCGACCGGCGCAAGGCCATGCTCGAGGACCTGGCGATCCTGACCGGCGGCCAAGTCATCACGGAAGACCTCGGCATCAAGCTCGAGCACGTCGAGCTGTCTCAGTTGGGCCAAGCCAAGAAGATCGTCGTCACCAAGGATGATACGACGATCATCGAGGGCGGCGGCAAGAAGAAGGACACGCAGGCCCGCTGCGATCAGATCCGCGCGCAGATCGAGAGGACGACGAGCGACTACGATCGCGAGAAGCTGCAGGAGCGGCTGGCGAAGCTGACGGGCGGCGTCGCCGTCATCAAGGCCGGGGCGCCCACCGAGACCGAGATGAAGGAACGCAAGGACCTGCTCGACGACGCCCTGCACGCGACGCGAGCGGCGGCCGCCGAGGGCGTCGTGGCCGGCGGCGGTGTGGTCTTCCTGCGGGCCATCAAAGAGGTCGAGAAGGGCCGCACCAAGGCCAGGGGAGATGAGAAGATCGGCTTCGACATCGTCATGCGAGCCCTGCGTTCCCCGAGCGCGCAAATCGCGGACAACTCCGGCGAGCAGGGCGAAGTCGTTGTCGCCGAACTCCTCCAGAGGCTGGAAAAAGAGAAGAACGTTGGCTACAATGCGAATGCCAACGAGTACGTGGACATGTTCAAGGCCGGCATCATCGACCCGGCCAAGGTGGCCCGCACGGCCCTGGAGATGGCCGCCTCGGTCGCCGGATTGATGCTGACGACCAACGTCCTGGTCACCGAGCTGAAGGAGAAAGAGGAAGAGCCGATCCCCGGCTCCGTCCGGTAGGGTAGAACCTCGACGCGCGGCTCATTCGTCGTGATGCGGCCATCCCGGCCGTGTCCTCCCACGGACTGGAAGGGTTCCCAAACGCGGCAGTTCGCGTCTGGGCTCTACCAGTCTGTGCCATGAGGTGAGGCGTGCGGCCGGGGATAGAAGCTTATGGCCAAACGCGATTACTACGAAGTGCTGGGCGTGAACAAGAGCGCCTCCGCCGATGACATCAAGCGCGCCTATCGGCGGATGGCGATCAAGTACCACCCGGACAAGAACCCCGGCAACAAGGAGGCCGAGGCGAAGTTCAAGGAGTGCGCCGAGGCGTACGAGGTCCTCAGCGACCCGAACAAGCGCAAGCAGTACAACCGGTTTGGCCATGACGGGCTCCGCGGGACCGGCATGCACGATTTCTCGCGCATGAACGTCGAGGACATCTTCAGCATGTTCGGCTTCGAGGATTTCTTCGGGGGGATCTTCGGTGGCGGCGGCCGGCGCGCGGGCCGCCGGAGTGGACCCGTTCGGGGTTACGACCTCGAAACCGGCGTCGAGCTAACGCTGGGCGAAGTCGCACACGGCACGGAGAAAACGATCGAGTTCACCCGGCAGGATCGCTGCGCCAAGTGCGGCGGCAACGGCGCGGCGCCGGGCAGTCAGCCGACGCGATGTCCCCAGTGCGGCGGCAGGGGCCAGGTCGCCCGAGGCGGCGGCTTCTTCCAGATGGTCTCCGCGTGCCCGCAATGCCAGGGCACCGGCCGCGTCGTCCAGAATCCCTGCGCCGAGTGCAGAGGCAGCGGACGCGTGCCAAAGAAGCGAACCGTCACCATCAAAATCCCGGCGGGCGTGCACGAGGGCCAGGGCATCCGCGTCGCCGGCGAGGGCGAGCCCGGCCGCGACGGTGGGCCCAACGGAGACCTGTACTGCTACGTACGAGTCAAACCCCACGAGTTCCTGGATCGCGACGGCAACGACTTGA
This sequence comes from uncultured Phycisphaerae bacterium, assembly GCA_965603505.1. Lineage (GTDB taxonomy): Bacteria > Planctomycetota > Phycisphaerae > Sedimentisphaerales > Anaerobacaceae > PLanc-01. The sequence continues at coordinate 6,076 of CBFDDG010000233.1, forward strand.
TCGCCGTCGTCCCGATCAGCTTCACACAGGCGGCGCTCGGCGTGACCATCGAGGTGCCCAGTCTGAACGGAAGCCGGCAGCTCAAGATCCCCGCCGGCACGCAGTACGGGAGCACGTTCCGGATTCGCGGGCAGGGGCTGCCCGATGTGCGCACCGGCCGGACCGGCGATGAGATGGTCCACGTCGTCATCGAGACCCCGACCAACCTGAACGCCCGACAGGAGGAGCTGCTCAGGGAGTTTGCACAAACGGAAAACAAGCATGTCTCTCCGAAGTCGCACGGTTTCTTCGAGAGATTGAAGAGGCATTTCGGTAATCCCTCATGAAAGAGAAGAACATACGACCGAAAGACGAAGAACGCGAGCGGACGGAAGGGACGCCGCCGACGGATGAGGAGCCGGACAAGCTGCGGCAGGAACTCGAAAACGTCCGCAAGGAGAAAGATGACCTGCAGGAAAGACTGCAACGGGTCTACGCCGATTACGCGAACTTTCAGAAGCGCGTCCCGAAGCAGATCAGCGATACGATGACGTACGAGAAGGAGAAGCTCATGCGGTCGCTTCTTCCGATCCTGGACAACTTCGACCACACGTTGAAGGCGCATTCGGGCGAGAGCACCGATGCGCTCGTTGAGGGTGTGGAGATCATCTACGGGCAGATGCTGGACATCCTCAAGTCGCACGGCGTCGAGCAGATCCAGGCCATGGGCGAGAAGTTCGACCCGCAACGGCACGAGGCGATGCTGCGCAGGACGGAGCCGGACAAGGACGATGAGGTCGTCCTGGAGGAGTTCCAGAAGGGTTATGTGCTGAACGGTCGTGTCCTGCGGCCGAGCCGGGTCGTCGTCAACAAGGTCCAGACCGAACCAACGCAACAGCCGGAAGAAGCTTCCGGACCGGGCACGGATGCGCCGGAGGCCGCTTCCGAGCAAGAGACGGACGTGGAGTGACCATTATGCCTACCTACGCGTATGCGTGTCAGAAATGCGATCATGAGTTCGACGCGTTTCAGAGCATCACGGCCAAGCCGCTGCGAAAGTGCCCGGCATGCGGCAAAGCCTCCCTGAAACGCCTGATCGGGACCGGGGCGGGAATCATCTTCAAAGGCTCCGGATTCTACGCCACCGACTATCGCAGCGACGGCTACAAGAAAGCCGCCGAGAACGACACCGGCGGCGCCAAGAAAAAGACAGGCGACAAGAAAGAGACCAAGACTACGAGCGCGGCCACCCCGGTCGCCGGAGAGACCAAAAGCGCCGCCGCCGACAAGAAGAAATCCGCCTGATGGCCTCAACACCGCAACCGCAGCGGCACTTCCAGGGGTTCTCTCGCAGGACGTTCACGTTTCTGCGGGACCTCGGGCGCAACAACGACAAGAAGTGGTTCGAGGCCCATCGATCCGTCTACGAACAGCACGTCCTGCAACCCCTGCGCGACCTCGTGAGCGATCTGACGGACTTTATGTTAGGGATCGACTTGTCTTTCGAGGTCGCGCCCGCCGTGGGCAAGACGATATCACGGATCTATCGCGACACACGCTTTTCGCGGGACAAGTCGCCCTTCCGCGACTGCATGTGGATTACGTTCAAACGCTCGGGGAAAGATTGGGCCCGCTGGATACCAGGCTACTTTCTGGAGATTAACCCCACATGGTATCGCTATGGCATGGGCCTCTACAGTGGGGCCCCCGATCTGATGGCCCGGTTCCGGCAGCAGATCGACGAAGACCCCGAGTCATTTGCGAAGGCCGTCGCATGGTTCGGCAAGCAAAAGGTATTCACTCTCGAGGGCGACCAATACAAGCGTCCTATCGGCCAGGAGAAGCCCGAGCCCGCCCGCACATGGTACTCATACA
>CBFDDG010000234.1:0-7913 GCA_965603505.1 uncultured Phycisphaerae bacterium
AAACGTCGCACTGCTGCTCTCGGGCGGACCGTTCGCTATCCGGGCGTCACTCTTTCGCGGCCGCCGCCGATTGAAGCTCGTCGATCCGTTCCTGGATGTCTTTCAGGGCGTCCTGGAAATAGGATGCCTCTTGCTTGAGGGCCTCCAGCTCCTGCTGCGGGGCGGGTGTCATGGCCGGCGCGAAAGGCGCCACCGGCGCACCCGAGGCGGGCCACCCGAAACCAGCCATGGCCGACCTCGGCACACCCGTCGCCCAGAACCAGTTGCGCCGGCCTCGACCGCCGCCGCGACCGCGACCCCATCCCCAGAAGCCCCGGCCGCCCACAGGATTCATGTAGCCCGGCACCGGATACCCGGCGCAAAGGCCGGCGGCTCTACCTGACATCGGTCCCATCCCGGCGGGACCCGTACCATCTCCACGAGGCATAGCGATTCTCCTTTCGTGAAACGAGTTACGCTGTCTTGTCTACCGAACTCACTGTCTCGTCATGACCATTCCGCACTTCGGGCACGCCTTCTGACTGCACGGCTGGCCCACCATATGCGACTCGGCATACCCGCAGCCCGGGCAGACACATCCGCCACCCGGCCCGGCCGCAAACGGCCCACCGCCGCGACCTCTGCCGCGACCACCACCCCGGCCGCCGCCGCCCATTCCTGGACCCCCGCCGCCAAAGCCGCCCGGTCCGGTTCCGTCGCCTTTAGGCATCAGCAAAGCTCCTTTCTTCCTCTACCGGCTCGTCCCACAGCGCCGGTCCGCTTTGTACGACCACCAGCCGTCCGATCTCGCAGTTCAGGTGGCGCGAAAGGACCGCGCACTTGGGACGAAGCAAAAAGAATGCGTTCTTTCGTGTATCGCTGAGCGTTTCGAAATTGCCCTGGCCCTTGGCCACGATCAGGTCCGCTCGCTCGAAACGCTCTCGAAAGGCCTCCGAGCAAACCTCCAGGACGGTGCCCGGGGCGTCGGCGCCGTTGTCAATGACTTCCACCAAGTCGGTCAGGCCGGCGATTTGGGCGTCTTCGATCAGGACATCGTTGAGAATTGGGCCGCCCTTGACGACGAACGTCACCTTTTCGCGCGGCATCCGCTCGATGAGCAGCCGATCGAAGACGACCTCGCCGGCGTTGTCGCCGAGGTACAAGATGTCCCGGGCCTCCTCGACGGCCTTCTCGAGCCGGCGCACCACGTCGGCGTCGATCCGGTCGGTCAGGGCCTGCGCGGTCGTCTCGGCCACGCAACGCTCGTCCACGGTCGAGTTGACGCCAAAGTCGATGATGTTGCCCGCGATGGCCAGACGAACGGCCGTCTCGAAGGGATTCTCGGACCCGACCACGCGCTCGCGCAGGTCCGGGTACATCGCCAGCGCGAAGCGGTTGTACCGGTTCTTCACCTCCAGATACGGATCGGCCACACCCGTGAGCCGACGTACGACGCGGTGGATCTGGCGGGCCATCGCCGGTGGGCTCTGCCGCAGGTCCATCTTCTCCCACATCGCCAGCGACTCGCGCAGCACCTTCTCGTGCACGGCCTCGTCGTCGGTGATCATCCGCACCGAGTCCAGCACCTGCCGAATCGCACATGGAATACAGTCAAAATACGTTTTCATGAAGCCCTTTCGTCGGCGCATCCGATCAATCCGGCACCCTGCCGCAGCCCCAAGAGCCATCCATCCACGCCGGATGCCCCACAGGCCACCCACGCGGCCACCCTGTTATATTATGAGCATATGCCCAAAATGTGCAACCAAAAATCCGCAAATCGTGAAAAAAGTTCCCCTCCTACCCCGCGTCCGCGCAGGCGTAGCGTGCATCGATGAGCAGCAAGAGGCGGGCGGGAAGGCCGTATGCCCCATTGCCCCATCATTCCGCCATGCCAGTATTGTATTGTTGTAGACGGGACTGTGCGAAACAAAGCCAATTTCTGGGCAAAGACATGCTTACACGAGCGTAAGCATGGCACCCGGGAGCCCGGAGGCGGTGCGGGCGGTTTGTGGGCTTGGCGCGCGTTTGGGTTGACGGCTGCCGGCGAGCGGCTTAGGATACGGCGCTGAGTCAACGGACTATCGAAAGGAATCATGATGGACACAGTACTACAGACGAATATTGCCGGGACGGAGCCGAGCCGGGGCAAAGTCCGTGATATCTACGACCTGGGCGACAAGCTGCTCATCGTGGCGACCGACCGCATCAGCGCCTTCGATGTCGTGATGGCCAACGGAATCCCCTACAAGGGCGTGATCCTGACGCAGATCTCGAAGTTCTGGTTCAAGTTCCTGGGCGGCGAGGTCGAACATCATCTCATCAGCGACGACATCGCGGCGTTTCCGACGCCGTTCAAGGAGCAGGCGAGCCAGCTCAAGGGCCGGAGCATGCTGGTCCGCAAGGTCGAGGTCCTGCCGATCGAGTGCGTTGTGCGCGGCTATTTAGCCGGCTCGGGCTGGAAGGAATACCAGCAGAGCGGCACCGTCTGCGGCGTCAAGCTCCCGGCGGGACTCAAGCAGTGCGACAAACTGCCCGAGATGATCTTCACGCCTGCGACGAAGGCCGAGCGCGGCACGCATGACGAGAACATCAGCTTCGAGGAGGCCGTCAAGATCGTCGGCGAGGAGAAGGCCCGGTACGTTCGTGACAAGAGTATCGAGATTTTCCAGAAGGCCGGCCAATACGCCGAGACGCGCGGCCTGATTCTGGCGGATACAAAGTTCGAATGGGGCGTGACGGCCAACGGCACGATCATCCTGATCGACGAGGTGCTCACGCCGGACTCCTCGCGCTTCTGGCCCGCCGACCAGTACGAGCCCGGCCGCGACCAGGAGAGCTTCGACAAGCAGTTCGTCCGAAACTACCTCGAAGATATCCACTTCGACAAGTCCGGCCCCGGCGTCGAACTGCCCGAAGACATCGCCCTCAAGACCAGCCAGAAGTACATCGAGGCCTACGAACGCCTGACCAACAAACCCTTCGCCTGGAAACCCCAGGCGGTATAGCGAGGGAACATTTATGGCTAACAGGTCCGGAGACTGGCTCGCCCAGGCGCGGCGTGATCTGGATCACGCCGCCGACGCCTCGGAGCACGAGCATTTTGAGTGGGCCTGCTTCGGCGCCCAGCAGGGCGCGGAAAAGGCGGTCAAAGCGGTCTATCTACACCTGCACGGCGAAGGCTGGGGCCATTCGGTTTTGAAGTTGCTGCAGGGTCTCGCGGACAAGGTGACCATCCCGGAGGCCCTGCTCGACGACGCCAGGACTCTGGATCGACATTACATCCCCACCCGGTATCCGAACGGATTCGACGTGGGCTTTCCCGGTGAATACTACACGCGAAGGGAAGCGGAGGAAGCGATTGAGCATGCGCGACGGATCATCGGATTCTGTGAAGGTCTTCTTCGCGGATAAGGACAAGGTCATGCGCGAGCTGCGTGCCTGGGCCGCCGAGCTGAAGCGGACGCGACCCGACGTGGCAAAGGTCGGCCTGTTCGGCTCGTACGCGACCGACACGTACGGCCCGCGCAGCGACGCGGATCTGCTCATCGTGCTTCGCGCCTGCGACAAGCCGTTCCGCAAGCGCATCTCGGACTTCCTCCCGGACAACGTCTCCATCCCCTGCGACGTATTCCCCTACACGGCCGATGAAATCGAGCGCCTCGTGTGTGACGATTCGCCCTGGATCAAACATATCCTCCGGGAAATCGTCTGGCTCTGACGGCTCCTGCCACCGAGGGCGCATAGGACAAACATATGACATTCGAGACATCGACTATCCATAGTCGAGAGGATTCGGTGGGTGGGGTGGGCTGTGCTTGCCTTCTCTCTGTCCTGCCCGCTGGGAAATGACGAACGCGGCACACGCCGTCCAGCCTACTGTCAGGAGTTCTTTTACACATTTGTCCGGCGGGGCCGTTATTCTATAGTGAGAACTGAACATGTTCGGTCTCCATGAAGGGCGGCCATGACGCATGAAGAACGAGTCGCGGTTTTTGATCGATTGCGAGAGAAGCATCTTCGCTTTTTGACGGCCGTGCTCTGGAAACTGACCGGGGACCGTGAGATCTTCGCCGAGGCCATGCAGTACGCCTTGCTGGGCCTGTGGCGGCATCTGGAGAAGCTCGAAGGCGACAAGGCCCGGAGCTACCTCTACCGGATCGCCCTGAGCGCGAACTCCAAGGCGTGGCGCAACAGGGTGGGCCGGGACGGCGTTCTGCCGAGACGCATTGCCTGGAATGAAGGATCCGGACAGGAAACGGGCCGGACGGAGCTCCATAGAGCGGTCCGCCAGGCGATGGCCCACCTGCCGGAAAAGCAGGGCAGAGCCGTGATGATGCGCTACCTCGAACAGAAGGACTATGAGGCCATTGCGACCAGCCTCGGCTGCTCCGAGGCGACCGCCAGGTCCCATGTGTCCAAGGCCGTCGCGACACTCAAACGCAGACTTGCACCAAGAATCCAGTGGGAACGGGATGATGGCGAAGGATAACCTGAACGAAATCCTGAAGAGCCTCGGCGGCGAAGAGGCGCCGCCCGACGTCCGACAATTGGCCGAGGACATCGCCGGGCGCTTCCGCCGCGATCTCGTCCAAACCAGACCATCTAAACACTTCCTGTGGAGGGAACATATTATGAGAAATCGAATGGTACAGTTAGCGACCGCGGCCGCGATCCTTGCAGTCGTTTCCATCGGTCTGTATCACCTTGGCGTTTCGCCCGACGGCGCGGGCGTTGCATGGGGCGACGTGCTGGCCAAGGTGAAGAACGTGCCCATCGTTACCTATAAATTCAGACTGACGATGTCGTACCCGGAGGGGCGGCAGTGGATAGATGAATCCGACGTCTACGTGAGCAAGGAACACGGAAGCCGGATCGACTCCTACAAGGAGGGTCAGTTATACATGCTCAAGTACTTGCTTCCCGCCCGCAAGGTCGCCTACATCGTTCACCCGCAGCTCAAGCGATACTTTGAGCGAACCCTGTCGGATGAGCAGGCGGCGGCGATGGTTGAGCAGCAGGACCCGAGGCAATGGCTCGAGTGGATTCTCTCGTGGGACTACACCAAGCTCGGACGCAGCGAGATCGACGGCGTCGAGGTCGAGGGGATCGAGGCCAAGAGGGAAGATAAGGAGACCCTCCGGCTATGGGTCGACGTCCAGACGAATTGGCCCGTTCGGATCGAGTCGGAGGGAGAGATGATGAGTGAAGGCCAGCTTCGCCCGTCGCACATGGTCATGGATCACTTCCAGTGGGATGCCGAGATCGATCCCGGTCTGTTCGAGCCCAATATTCCCGAGGATTACACGCTGAGTCCTCCTCGATAGCGTCTGTCGGAAAGTGAAACAGCCGTTTGCCAGGCACACGACAAGAGCCACGGCCGGCCTTCTGAAGGCCGGCTTTTCTTATTCGTGCGCCCGGCAGGGCGCGGTCACTTGGAGGTGAAGTCGTCACGGCTGTTCTCCTTTCCTTGACGTTTATCAAGTGCACCTGCACCACGGAGCGCGTTATTTGAGCCGACTGAGCTCACGAAGGACGGCCTTCTCGATTCTGCCGCTGTGGCGAAAATTCGCGTTGCGAGGAGAGCGACAAAATTGTAGGCTATGGGTTTTGGTCTACGATTTTGTGGGCCGGGGGCATTGGCACGAGTGAAGGGCACATGGCGATGAAGGCAAAGTTGGCGACGGAAGTACAGCTCTTGAGCGACGTGGCGAAGGCGTTCGCGGAATCGCTCGATCTGGAGGCGACGCTGAAGAATATTCTCAAGTCGCTCGATACGCACCTGAAGCTGCGTCGGGGGATGATCACGCTGCTGGACCCGGACACTGAGACGATCGATGTCAAGATCGCACACGGGCTGAGCGAGCGGTCGAAGAGCCAGGCGCGCTACAAGCTGGGCGAGGGGATCACCGGTCGCGTGGTGCAGACAGGCGAGCCGATCGTCGTGCCGGACATCGCCAAGGACCCGCGGTTTCTGCATAAGACACGGTCGCGGAAGACGGCGAGCGGCAAGAAGGTCGCGTTCTTCTGCGTGCCCATCCGCGTCGGGAGTCGGACGGTGGGCACGCTGAGCGTGGATCGCCTGGCGGGGCGTGGGGACGACTTCGACGCGAGCTTGCGGCTGCTCAATATCATCTCGACCATGGTGGCGCAGGCGATCAAGCTCAATAGGCTGGTGGAGTCGGAGCGGAAACTTCTGCGCGATGAGAACGTGCGGCTGCGACGGGAATTGAAGACGCGTTTCGACGTGCATAACATGGTCGGCACGAGCAACGCGATGCAAGAGGTGTACCGGCTGATCGAGCAGGTGGCCGACAGTAATGCGACCGTGCTGATCCGCGGGGAGAGCGGCACCGGCAAGGACCTCGTCGCCCACGCCGTCCATTACAACAGCCTGCGGGCGAACAAGCCCTTCATCAAGGTCAACTGCACGGCCCTGCCGGAGACGCTGCTCGAAAGCGAGCTCTTCGGCCACGAGAAGGGGGCCTTCACCGGGGCCGTCGAGCGCAAGCTCGGCCGCTTCGAGCGCGCCCACGGCGGCACGATCTTCCTCGATGAGATCGGCGACTTCCCCCCGAACCTGCAGGTCAAGCTCCTGCGCGTGATCCAGTTCCGCGAATTTGAGAGGCTCGGCGGCAGCGAGACGATCAAGACCAACGTCCGGGTCGTGGTCGCGACGCATAAGAACCTCGAGCAGCAGATCACGGATGGCCACTTCCGAGCGGACCTGTACTACCGCGTGAACGTCTTCCCGATCTACCTGCCGCCGCTGCGGGAACGGAAGGATGATATCATGCTGCTCGCCGATCATTTCCTCGAGAAGCTCGCGCGGGAGAACAGCAAGCACATCACGCGGATTTCCACGCCGGCGATCGAGATGCTCACGCGCTATCACTGGCCCGGCAACATCCGCGAGCTGGAGAACTGCATCGAGCGGGCCGTGCTCCTCTGCGAGGACGATGTGATCCGAAGCGAGCATCTGCCGCCCTCGCTGCAGATGGTCCAGAAGAGCGATGTGACCGCCAAGCCGTCGTTTTCGGAGATCGTTGCCAACAAGGAGCGGGAGCTCATCGTCGACGCGCTGAAGAAGTGCGGCGGCCAGCAGCGCAAAGCCGCCCGGGAACTCGGCCTCACCGAGAGAATACTTGGATACAAGATCAAAAAATATGGGATTCACCCCAAGTACATCTGAGGGCGCGTCGGCCGGTCAGTTTGCGTTTGCGCGGCCGGACAGCGGCGTGTCTTCGGCAATACTCCCGGCCAGGTAAGCGAGGGCGCACTGGCCAACATTATGGACCCAGTCTGCATCCAGGCTCACGGCGAATTCGGCCAGCAAGGACGGCACGTCCGAGCCGTTCGGCTCGCTGCCGGGCACAGGAAGCTCACGCAGGTGCTCGGCCAGCAATTCCTCCGCCCGGGCGATCCGGGCGGTCAGCTCCTCGCGCGACTCGTGCAGGAGCTTCGCGACGGCCGCCGCATCCATCCTCTCGATGTGACGGAACACGAGCACCTCGCGTGTGAACCGGTCGAGCCGGTTGATCGCCTCGGCCAGCTTCCGCAGCCTCTCATCAGCGATCAGCGGCTCGTCGATGTCACGCGGCGAGTCCGACGCTTCATCGGCGGCCACGTCCCGCCCGATGACATCCGACATCGTATCGATGAGCAACCCGAGCTGTGCCGGATACTCCAGCTCGCGGGCGAGCAGACAAGTGGTGATCAGCGTGTAGACGCCGATCTGCTCCGCCCGCCTCCTGCTGTTGGTGAACCTCGCGCATCGAAGCAGCGCGTATCGTGCGTAAAATTTGACGATCCACTCGCACAGCCGTAGCATGTCCCCATCGATGCAGTGCCGCCCGCCGTCGGCCATGGTCCATCCTTTCCGCCAGAGGTTTCGCTTCATATCATCCCGGCGGATGTCCCAATGAAAAGAGCAC
>CBFDDG010000235.1:0-7854 GCA_965603505.1 uncultured Phycisphaerae bacterium
TCCTGCTGGATGCGCCGCCGGATCATCTGCACCATCACGCGTTGATGTTCGCCTGTGCCGTGGACGGCATCGATTTCTGGGGCGAGTATGCGGGGCAGACGGGCGATCGCGCATCGGACAATCTGGCAGCGCAGCCCGGCAAGCAGGAGCACCTGCGGTTTGACGACACGGCTACGCGTGGTTCACCAGAGCACCGCCGACTGCGCTTCGCCGAGCAGATCCGCTGGGTATCGCAACCCCAGAAGACGCCCGTGCTGTTGGAGCACCGCACCATCACAGCCGGTCGCGTCGGCGATCCAATGGCGACCTTCTTGACGTGGGAATCCGTGTTGACGGTGCCCGATGGGAAGGAATCGGCCGTGCTGACCGGTTCGCACTATCATGGACTTGGCCTGCGATTCATACGGTCGATGGATGCTACGGGCGAATTCCGCAATCCGGATAATGCCCCAGGAGTGATCTTTCGCGGCGAGGAGCGGCTTGTTCGCTCGCGATGGTGCGGCTACACAGCCCAGGCGGACGGCAAGGTTGTGACCATCGCCATGTTTGGGCATCCGGCCAATCCGCGGCATCCGACGACCTGGTTCACCATGGCAAAGCCCTTTGCGTATCTGTCCGCCACGTTGAGGCTGCACGAGGAGCCGCTGAAGGTGCTGCCAGGCAAGCCTTTGTTGCTGCGGTACGGCGTGGCTCTGTGGGAGGGTCGCGTCGAGACCGACAAGATTGACGCCATCTACCAGCATTGGGTTGCCATGCTCCCGAAGGATGATGCGGGACAGTGACGGCAAGCACACGCAGCTTCGTTGCCCAACCGGTTATGCAAAGATAGGAGTATCATGGCCGAAGACAAGAATCGTCAAAGCGCAGGGATCAGCCGCCGGCGCTTCATGCGTAGAGCCGGGGCAATCGCAGGGACAGCATTCGTGGGCATCAGTCAGAAGCCGTTTGTCGGCAGGGTGCTCGGGGCCAACGAGCGGCTTGGGGTCGGGTTCATTGGCTGCGGCGGGCGCAGCGGGGCCCATTTCCAGACGGTGCACTGGCTCAAGACCCAGGCGAAAGAGCCGGTTGAGATCGTGGCGGCCTGCGATGTCTATCGGCCTCGCCTGAATCAGCGGATCGAAGGTTTCGGCGGCAAGGGCTACTCAGACTACCATGAGTTGCTGGATGACCCGAACGTGGACGTGGTCTGCATCGCCACGCCGGACCACCATCACGGCTATCAGGCCATCGACGCCATCAAGGCAGGCAAGCACGTCTACTGCGAAAAGCCGGTGACACACTGGCGGCAGTTCGAGCTGACGAAACGGCTCGCCCGCGTGGTGCGTGAATCGGACCGCACCTTCCTGCTCGGCACGCAGGGGATGGCCGATACGGCGTGGCACCAGATGAGGAAGCTCGTGCAGGATGGGCTGATCGGGCAGCCGATCCATGCCGAATGTGGCTACTTCCGCGTCGGCGACTGGGGCGAGCGGGGCATGCCAATCGATGACCCCAACGCCGGGCCCGGACCCGACCTGAATTGGGAAGCGTTCCTGGGCGACGCCCCCCGGCAGCCTTTCGATGTCAGCCGGTTCTTCCGCTGGCGGATGTATGAGGACTACGCCGGCGGGCCTTCCACGGACCTGTTCCCGCACAGCCTGACGCCCGTGCTGTACGTGCTGGGCGTCAAGATGCCGAGTACGGTGGTCGCCACCGGCGGCAAGTTCCGTTACCAGGAACGGGAGATACCGGATACGTTCAACACCCTCATCGACTATCCCGAGGGCGTCACGGTCGCGGTATTGGGCACCCAGGGCAACGATTACTTCGGCACGGGCGGCCGCGGCGCGCCCGGGCGGATCCCCTTGATTCGCGGCTGGGACGGCACCCTCACGATCCAGGGCGATGAGATTGTCTTCGTGCCCGCCCAGGGCTCGGAGAAGAAACCCCAGCGATTCGGGATCGAGCATGGCGAGGACTTCGCCGGCTACTGGCAGAAGTTCCTGGCCTGCTGCCGGGCCGGAACGAGGGAAACGCAGAGCCCAATGGATCTGGCCTATCACACCCAGACGGCCCTCCAGATGGGCATGATGGGCCTGCGGGAGGGCAAGACGGCCAGATTCGATCCGGAGAAAGAGCGAATCGTGCTCTGATAACCACCGAATGTGGTCCGGCTCGGGTGCAGATTCCGGCCATACGGCGGAAAGTGTGTGCACCCACGGGGGGCCTACCGCTTTTTTCACGCCAAAATCAGCCCGAATGGCAAGATAGTTATAAAAATCAGCTCTACGGGGTTACCCATTTTGTCGATTTTGAAGCATAATGTGCATATGGACTATTTTGCTGTAGCAAGGTGTGAAACAGGTATGGGCCGATGAATCTCGATCCCCGGACCATGCAGGATTGGCAGATCGCGGAGGCCGCTGAAAGACGGATGAAACCGATTCAGCAGCTTGCCGACGAACTGGGCCTGCGCGATGAAGAACTGATCCCGTACGGCAACAGGCTCGCCAAAGTCGATTACCAGAAGGTGCTGGCAAGGCTGCACAATGCCCCTGTGGCTAAGTACATCGACGTGACCGCCATCACGCCGACGCCTCTGGGCGAGGGCAAGACGACCACGACCATCGGCCTGATCGAGGGCCTGGGCCGGCTGGGAAAGCGGGTCTGCGGGGCGATCCGCCAGCCGAGCAGCGGGCCGACGTTCAACATCAAAGGCTCGGCGGCAGGCGGGGGAATAGCTCAATGCATTCCACTGACGCCCATTTCCATCCGTCTGACGGGCGATCTCGACTGCGTGACCAATGCCCATAATCTCGCCATGGTGGCGCTGACCTCGCGGATACAGCACGAGCGAAACTACGACGACGCCCGTCTGGCCAGGAGCAACCTGAGACGGCTGGACATCGACCCGGATCGCGTACAGATCGGCTGGGCGATAGACTTCTGCGCCCAGGCCCTGAGGAACATCCGCATCGGGCTCGGCGGCAAGATGGACGGCTTTGAGATGGATTCGGGCTTCCAGATGAGCGTCGCGAGCGAGGTGATGGCCATTCTGGCCGTCGCGCGAGACCTGGCGGATCTGCGTGACCGAATCGCCAAAATGGTCGTGGCCTACAGCAAGAGCGGCAAAGAGATCACGACGGCGGACCTGGGGGTGGACGGGGCCATGACGGCTTGGATGATCGACGCGATCAACCCGAACCTCGTGCAGACGATCGAGGGCCAGCCTGTGCTCATTCACGCAGGGCCTTTCGCCAACATCGCCATCGGGCAGAGTTCGATCATCGCGGACCGGCTCGGCACGAAGCTGGCGGATTACCACGTCACCGAGAGCGGGTTCGCCGCCGATATCGGCTACGAGAAGTTCTGGAATATCAAGTGCCGCATGTCGGGGCTGAAGCCGGATGCGGTGGTCATCGTGGCCACGATCCGCGCGCTGAAGATGCACGGGGGAGGCCCGGCCGTCAAGCCGGGGATGCCGCTCGACACGGCCTACACGAGCGAGGACCCCGATCTGGTCGAAAAAGGATGTGAGAACCTGTTGGCTCACATCGACATCGTCAGGAAAAGCGGTGTCCGACCGGTCGTTTGCGTGAACCAGTTCAAGACAGATACCCAGGCGGAAATCGACGTCGTGCGGCGCATTGCGGAGGCGAACGGGGCCAGGGCCGTCACATCGAACCACTGGCTCATGGGCGGCCGAGGGGCCGTCGAATTGGCTGAGGCGGTGATCGAAACCTGTGACGAGCAGCACGATTTCCGATTCCTGTACGACCTGAGCATGCCGCTGGGCAAACGCATTGAGTTGATCGCCAGGGAAGTATACGGGGCCGACGGAGTAGCGTATGCGGACGGCGCTCTGGAGAAGGTCAAGAGACTGGAGGCCGAGTCGCTCGGCACGAGTCTGGGCACCTGCATGGCCAAGACGCAGCAGAGCCTGTCGGACCAGCCCGAGCTGAAGGGCCGCCCGCGGGGCTGGACACTGACGATCAATGACATCCTGGTCTACAAAGGGGCGGGGTTCGTCGTGCCCGTGGCCGGGGCGATCAAACTGATGCCGGGCACCGGCTCCAATCCCGCATTCCGCCGAATCGACGTGGACGTCAATCCCGGCAAAGTCAGAGGGCTGTTCTGACATCTGCTGAAACACCCCCGAAGCGATCCTTGACAGACGCACGTCAACAGCGACAATCGCATCCGGCGTACCCGCAATCTGAAGCACAAAACGAACCAGGAACAAGAAATGACGGCACAAATCATTGACGGCAAGCAGGTGGCGGCCGATATCCGGGCCGAACTCAAGGACGAGGTCGCAAAGCTGAGGGGCCGCGGCATCGTGCCCGGCTTGGGGGTGATTCTGGTCGGTGAGGATCCCGCGTCGAAATCCTATGTGACCGCCAAGGAACAGGCCTGCGAGGAGATCGGTATCTACTCGGATGACAACCGTCTGCCGGCTGAGACCTCGCAGGACGAGTTGATGGCGCTGGTCGGACGGATGAACGACGATCCGAAGATCAACGGTATTCTCGTTCAGCTTCCGCTGCCCAAGCACATGAACGAGGCCGAGGTGCTGCTGGCAATCAACCCGGATAAGGATGTGGACGGTTTTCACCCGGTCAGTGTCGGCAAGATGGTGGTCGGGGAGAAGGCGTTCCTGCCGTGCACGCCGCACGGCGTCATACAGTTGCTATTGCGCAGCGGTGTCACCCTCGAAGGGGCCCACGTCGTCATCGTCGGCCGCAGCAACATTGTGGGCAAGCCGCTCGCGAATCTGCTGCTCCAAAAGAACCGCACGGGCAATGCGACCGTGACGGTCTGCCACACGCGGACGAAAGATGTCGCGTACCACACACGACAGGCCGATATCGTCATCGCAGCGGCGGGACACCCCAACACCATCACGGCGGATATGGTCAAGGACGGTGCGGTCGTGATCGACGTGGGGGTCAACCGCGTCGAGGATGCGACGAAGAAACGCGGCTATCGGCTGGTCGGTGACGTGGATTTCGAGGCGGTCAAGGAAAAAGCCTCGCTGATTACACCCGTTCCCGGCGGTGTCGGTCCGATGACAATCACCATGCTGCTCTACAACACCATTGAGTCGGCCAAGAGAGTCGCCGGTGTGGCCTCGTGACTTCATAGAACGACAGGTCGGCACTGGTTCTGGGACTTCGGCAACGGCGACATCGGCAACCAGGGTGTCCACCAGATGGACATCGCCCGGTGGGCGATCAAGGGGGCCACGCTGCCCAGGAGCGTCATCAGCATGGGCGGCCGCTGGGTGGACGGCCCCAACTTCAAGGATCAGGGCCAGACGCCGAATATGGAGCTGTCCGTCTATGACTATGGTGAGACGCTCCTGGTCTTCGAGACCCGCGGACTCGTCGGGAATAAGCTCGAAGGGTTCCCCAACAAAGTCGATAACGAGTTTTACTGTGAGGAGGGCGTGATCCGGGGCGACAGGTTCTATCCCGGTGGAAAGGGCCAAGGCGAGCCGCTGGTGGATGTCGAGTACCATCGCTATCCCGGCGGCGTCTTTGAGAACTTCATCAACTGCGTCCGCAGCCGCAAGCCCGAAGAGCTCAATGCGGATATCCTCGAAGGACACCTCTCCAGCGCGCTGTGTCACCTTGGCAATATTCCCTACCGGCTCGGCTGGGAATACCCGTTCACCACGGAGACGAAGGCGCTGGGCACATCCGACATCGTGACGGACAGCATGATGACGGTCCTCGCGAATACCAAAGCCATCGGCGTGGACCCCGAGAAAGCGACGTACTGCCTTGGGCCCAAGCTGCGAATCGATCCCGACAAAGAGCGGTTCATCGACAACCCTGCGGCCGATCTTCTCCTGAGCCGCTTCTATCGCGAACCGTTTGTCGTGCCCGAGCGAGTATAGGACAGGGATATCGAGCCCCCGGTATCGAATCCAGCTTCCCGGCCGGCAGAGGTAGGTTTGCGCCCGCCGCTGCCGGCCGCGATCTTCCAATGCAGGGCGTCGCCGCCGGACCTGAAAGGAATCCCGTAACAAAACCTTGGGTTTCGGCGTCCTATATGGTAAGATGGAGATTGTATCGATGGATTTCTGCACTGTGGCGGCGGAGCGGAGTCTCACACACTCGGCCTGCCGGTACAGTTTGCACCCATCTGTCTGGCATACCACATCAAAGGCACAGGAGTGAGGAAAGACAACATGTTGAGACTGGCAAAGGTTCTGGCGTTCCTGTTGGCATGCACCCTTGCAATGAGTTCCTCGGCGAACGGCGCCGGGGCTCGGCTGGTGATTAACGAGTTCATGGCGGCCAATAGCGGTCTCGTTCCCGACCCACAGGCTGAAACCGACGACTGGCTGGAGATTTATAACACTGGAAGCCAGATCGTAGACGCCGGTGGCATGTACCTGACGGACGATCTCGATGTCCCCACGAAGTGGAAGATTCCGGAGAACGCTGCACACCTCACCCTCATCCCGCCCAAAGGCTACATCATCGTCTGGCTCGACAGCGATACGACGGATTTCGGCCTCCATGCGACCTTTGCGCTCAACTCCATGGGCGATGAAATCGGTTTATTCGATACAGACGGCACAACGCTGGTCGATGCGATCGCCTTCGAGGACCAGAGGGGGAACGTCTCCTACGGCCGATCTCCGGACGGCGCCGACACATGGCGATTCCTCACCATGCCGACGCCGGCGGCGGGCAACGCACTGGCCTATGAAGACGTGGTGGCCGACACGAAATTCAGCCGGGACCGGGGCTTCTATGATGAACCCTTTGAGGTAACGATCACCTGTGCCACGCCGGGGGCGACGATTTACTACACGCTCGACGGCAGCGAGCCCACGTCCGCATCAAGCCGACTGCCGATGGGCCGGCTCTACAGCGGCCCCATCCCGATCACCGGGACCACCTGCCTGCGGGCGGCGGCCGTCAGAAACGGCTGGCTGCCCAGCAACGCAGACACACAGACGTACATCTTCCTGGACGATGTCATCACGCGCACGCAAGCCGAAGTCATCGCCCGGGGCTACCCCAGCCAATGGTATAGCAGTTATTCGGCCGACTACGAGATGGACCCCCAGGTCTACACAGCCCCGGCGTACGCCGACCTGATGGACGACGCAATGCTGGCGATTCCGACCGTCTCGCTCGTCACGAACAAGGGCCATCTGTTCAACCGGGTAAGCAATCCCGAGACCGGCGGCATCTATATCTATACGGGCCATGGTAGCACAGGCGGCCAGGACTGGGAGCGGCCCATCTCCGTCGAGCTGTTCACGCCCGATGGGGACAGGGAATTCCAGGTGAATTGCGGGGTCCGGATCCAGGGCGGCGAGAACCGCAAACCGCAGAAGTGCCCCAAGCATGGCTTTGGGCTGAGGTTCCGGGGCATATACGGCCCGACACGACTCGAATTTCCCCTGTTCGAGAATGGCCCGGTCGATCGCTTCGACTCATTTCAGTTCCGAGGCTTCTTCAACAACTCGTGGACCCACTGGGCTTCCGACCAGCGCGAGCGCACCCAATATATCCGCGACCAGTGGATGCGGGATTCACAACTCGAGATGGGCCATCCGGACGCCGGGCGGGGTTTCTACGTTCATCTGTACATCAACGGCATCTACTGGGGCATGTACAATCTGCAGGAGCGGCCGGTCGCCGCGCACTACGCCGCCTACAATGGAGGTGACCCGGAGCGAATCGACGCCATCAACGGCGGCTCCGCCACCGACGGGACGACATCAGCCTGGTCCCAGACCAGGAGCATCGCCGCGACCAGAGACTGGGCCCGTATCCAGCAAGTGATCGATATCGACAACTTCATCGATTGGACGCTGTTGAACCTGTTCGCGGGAAACACGGACCTCAA
>CBFDDG010000236.1:0-7840 GCA_965603505.1 uncultured Phycisphaerae bacterium
ACTTTGAGCAGGTCCGGCACAGGCTCGGCCGTCGGCCACTCGGACAGGGCCCGGATCGCGGCATCCTTGATCTCCTCTTCCCGAGTGGTTAGAGCGGTTCGCAGGGTGGGCAGCGCGCTGCTGTCACCGATTCGACCGAGCACGCGAAGCAGGGACGCCCGATTCGGGACATCCTTGACGTTCGGCAGGATGGCTAATACGGCGGCCGCCTGGCGGTTCGGGTCCTCGATCTTGTGCGCGACGGCGGCGATCATCTTCTCGGCCTCGTTGCGGTCGGAGTCACTCTTGACTTCCAGCAGCAAATTGACCAGCGCCGGCAGATCGTCGGGCTTCGCGACGACCTTCAGGACCTTGAATGATTCGACCCGGACCTTGCGGCCTTCGTCCTTCGCGGTCTTGAGCAACGTCTCGACCGCCCCGGCAACGTTTCGCTCGCCGATCGCACGAATCAACTCGACTTTCACACCCGCTGGCGCCGAAGGGACACTCTGCAGGATCGCCTGATCGACCTCTTGTCCGCGCAGCCGGTACAGGCCGTCCTGGGCCGCCTTCTGCTCGGCGCCGCGAGTCTTGGTCGCCCGCTCGGCCAGCAGCGGAACGCTCGATGCGTTGCCTAATTGCCCGATGGCCTTCAGCCCCGCGATGCGGACGGATTCATCCTGCGACTGGCTCGCCTCGATCACCGCCGGCAGGGCCGTGGCATCGCCGCGATCCGCCAGCGCCGAGAGCAACTGGACCTGGGCGGTCGCCGACAGCTTCGGCAGCTCCTGTGCCAGCGCCTTGGTGACCTCCTCGCCCGGGATGTCGCGCACGATGGCGATCGCTCCCGTCTGCATCTCGGGATCGTCGCTCTTGAGCGCTTCGATCACCATGTCGATGATCTCCTGGTTGGCCTCATCCGCCACGGCGGCCGCGCCCAACCACGCAATCCCAATCGCAACGACCAGCAGCAAACAAAGTCTCTTCGACAGCCGAACCGTATCCACAATGCGAACTCCTACTTCAGACCTACTGCACCGGTGCGCTGAGCCATGTGTCACCCTCGCACGCCGCCCCCGCGCAACAGCATTCTCCACGATCAGTTGCCACGGCTGGCGGCGCTGACCATCCCCTTCAGTGCGGCGGTTCGAACCAACTGCGGCACGCCGGGCTTGTTCAGATCCCGATAGATCTTCAGCGCCTCGACCTTCTTGCCCGCCGCGGCCATCTTCTCCGCGATCTTCAGATAGGCATCGTAGACCAGCATCTTCTGATTCTCGGGCGCGCTGCCTTTGGCCTTGTCCAGCGCCTTGAGAGCGTCGGGGCTGCCGATCTTGCCCAGCGCGCTGATCGCGGCGCCGGCCAGCAGCTTGTTCGAGCTGCCCGCCAGCTTGCCGATCTCGCCAACGGCCGCCCTGCAGCCGCGCTCGCCCAGACTGTTGACGATCCCGATTTTCGCCTTGCCATCGGCCTTGGGCAGCGCCTTCAGCAACGCCTCATCGGCTACCCCATCCGGAATCCGCTCCAGCGCGTAGCGGGCCATATCCGAGTACTCCTGGTTCGTCAGCATGCCGGCCAGCACAGGCACGGACGCTTTCGTCCCAATGATGCTCAGCTCGCGGCAGGCGTACTGCTTGCCGGCGTACTTTGCATCCGACTTCAGGACGCCGATCAACGCCGCCTCGAATTTCTTCAACTCGGCCGGCTTGCCGTAGGCCTTGCGGATCCCGTCGCTCAGCTCCGTCAGCGGCTGGCGGCTGTCCCCGAAATCATACGTCTTGATCTTCTCCAACTGTTGCTCCATGGCTTGGCCCTTTACTGATGCGTTTGCTTTCGTCGGTACATCGAAATCACCCATGGCGAATTGAATGCCACGCAGATAGTGTTCGAGAATCGCCGGGGTCATGAAGATCGCGTCGTTGTGGCCCAGCGAGCAATAGAACATGCGGCCCTTGCCCCAGTCCTTGATCCAGGTAATGCCTATGTCCTCATCCCCCTCGCGGAAGTCCTTGACGTTCCGCGTCGCTGGGTCGCTTACGTCGAGGCTCATCAGGACGAACTGCTTGTCACGCGAATACAGCGGCCCATCCGTGCGATAGATTTCGTCCTTGATCTTGAAGCCCTTGCCCTTGAAGGGGACCATCAGCGGATGATCGGGCTCGTCGATCTTGAAGGCCCAGGTGCCGCCGGCGCCCCAGGGATGGCCGGTGAACTTGTTACCCATCATTTCCATGCCCTCGGGCCACTTGTAGAAGTTGTCGGCGGCGGCGTGGATGCCGACCAGGCCCTTGCCGCTCTTGACGAAGTCCATCAGCGCCTTGCACCGCTCCGGCGTCTCCTTCGGATCGAACTTCAGGTGCGTCGTGTTGTTCAGGCAGATCACATCGAACTGCTTGAGCGTACCGGCCGTGAAGACCGAGTAATCATCGGTGACAGCCGTCACTTCGAAGGCCCCCGTCTTCTCACCCATGATCTCGAGGGCCTTGTTCGCCACCGGGATCACACCGTGGTAGAACCCCTCACAACGCCAGAATACGAGCATCTTGCGCGGCTTTTCCGGTTTGGCCGCCGCCTTGGCCGGCATGGCCTCCTTGATCTTGGCAACCTCTTCCTCCTTCAACTGACGCAACTGCTCGGGCGATTGCGCCCACAGCGGCGCGGCCACCATCGAGACACAGAAGCCGACAAGCAATATCGCAGCGATTGTTTTCGACCTGATCATATTAGCTCCTTTCATCCTGCCCAAACCGGGTGCATGCTGAATCAACCGACGAAACGTGCTTGCTCAAGCGTAAGCATGGCACCCGCTCTTACTACTGTCTTCCACTTTGCACCGTCATTACAGATGCCACGGGCCGCGCATCGGTCGCGACAGCAAACGCGTGGCTTCAGGATCGTTGACGAATTGTTCCTTCTCGGGGTCCCATTGGAGCTTTCGCTCCAGCAGCATGGCGATCTCGCCAAGCAGCCCGACACTGATCGAGCGGTGTGCGATCTCGATCGGAGTGATCGTCTTGCGACGGGATTTCACACAATCGAGGAAGTTCTGATGATGGTCGCGGCTCTCATAGAGGCGTGTCTCGTTCGGCCCGATCACTGCCTCGAGGATCTTCGGGTCGCTGGCGTTCAGGCCGCCGCGACTGACGTGAATCCAGGCACCGTTCTCGCCGTACCAGCAGGTGCCCATGCCGTGCGGCTGCTGCTTGTCGTTGGCCACGATCATCTCGATGCCGTTGGCGTACTTGCAGGTGAACTTGTATTCGGTCGGGACGTTGTAAATGCCGTCTCTTGGATAGACGCCTTTGCCTTGGATCTCCACTGGGCCGGTCTCATCGAGCCCAAGGCCCCAGTGCGCGATGTCGATATGATGGCCCGCCCAGTCCGTCAACTGGCCGCCCGAATAATCCATGATCCAACGCCAATCCCAGTGCGACACACCGCGGAACGGGACCCAGGGAGCCGGACCCAGCCAGAAATCCCAGTCGAGATTCGCCGGCGCCGGCTGCACCGGCTTGACGTCACTGCCACCGCCGGTCGGCAGGCCCACCTCCACGCGAGTCACCTTCCCAATCCGCCCATTGCGGACCAGCTCGGCGCCGTGATGGAAGTTGCCGACGGAACGCTGCCAGCTCCCCGTTTGCCAGATCCGCCCGTACCGGTTCACCGTGTCCCGCATCACCTGGCCTTCGTGGATCGTGCGGGCCAGGGGCTTTTCGCCGTACATATCCTTGCCGGCCCGCGCCGCCGTGACCACCGGAATCGAGTGCCAGTGGTCCGGCACGGCCAGGGACAACGCATCGATGTCATCCCGCGCGATCAGCTCGCGGAAATCAACGTACGTCTTGCAGTCGGAGTTTCCGTACTTGTCATCGACGAGCTTCTTGGCGCGGTTGCGATGGCCCTTGTCCACATCGCAGACCGCGACGACCTGGGCCATTTTCTTGCCCAGGAAGCCTCTCATGTTCCCCGTGCCCTGGCTTCCGACACCGATGCAGCCCATGATGATTCGCTCGCTCGGCGCCACCGCGCCGTCCGCTCCGAGCGCCGTCGCGCGGATGATGTATGGGAAACCCACGATCCCTGCCGACACACCCGCTGCGTTCCTCAGGAACTGACGACGTGATTGATTTGTCTTGGTCATGTATCGTTCTCCTCATTCAGGTACTACAGGTGCCATGGGCCGCGATACGGTCGCGACAGGAGCCGGTTGGCTTCGTCGTCACCGAGGAAGACCTCGCGCTTCGGGTCCCACTTCAAAGGCCGCTGCAGCTTGTAGGCGATATTGCCCAGATGGCACACGATCACCGAGCTGGCGCCGATCTCGATATCGCAGATTGGCCTCGTACGCTTTCGGATGGCATCCAGCCAGTCGGTGTAATGGTTCCTGCTCTCGTACAGACGTAGCTTGTCGGCCCCGATGACCTGATCCTTCAAACCCTCCGGCCAGGTCTTCAGATAGCCACGATTGACCTCGACCTTGCCCTCGGTACCCTCGAAGAGGATGCCGTTGGCTTTGTCCCGTGTCATGGGGATGCCGTTAGCGTACTTGTAGGTAAGCACCGGGTAGTCCTTGCCATCGGGCGGGTGGATCTCGACGGGGCCGGTGCCATCCATCCCCAGGCCCCACTGGGCGATATCGAAATGATGGGCGCCCCAGTCGGTCATGCCGCCGCCGCCGTAGTAGCTGTGATAGCGCCAGTGCGGGAAACCGTCCCAACTGAGGTGCGGCGAAAGCTCCGAGTTGTACGGGCGCCACATGGCGGGTCCCACCCACCTGTCCCAGTCGAGATACTCCGGCACGGGCTGCGCTTCCAGCGGTTTGTCGTCCGGCGGACCGCCTACACCGACGGTGACGTGCTTGATCTCGCCGACGTAGCCGTTCCGCACCAGCTCGCAGGCGTGGCGGAACTCGCGTGAGGAGCGCTGCATACTGCCCGTCTGGAAGACGCGGTTGTACTGTCGGACGGTGTCAATCATCGCCCGAGCCTCTTCGACCGTCTGTGTCAACGGCTTCTCGCAGTAGACATCCTTGCCGGCCCGGCACGACTCGATCGTTGTGATGGCGTGCCAGTGGTCCGGCGTCGAGATCACGACCGCGTCGATATCGTCACGGGCCAACAGGACCCGGAAATCATCGTAGGTGTCACAACCCTTGTAGGAACCGTTGCCCTTCTGGGCGTAATGCTTCTCCACGATCCCCTTGCCGCGTTCGAGCTTGAGTTTGTCCACGTCGCAGGCTGCGACCACATGCGTGCCACGCGAATTCAGGAACGACCGCATCAGATGCTGGCTCTGCTTGCCGCAGGCGATAAAGCCAATGGTGATTCGCCCGCTCGGCGCCTCGGCCCCAAGGACCGATGACGGCACAACGTAGGGGAAAGCGGCAACGGCGGCGGCCGTACCGGCAGCCGTTCGGATGAAGTCACGTCGGTTCATGTTCGTCTGTGTCATTCACTTACCCTCTCACGTTGTTTCTATAGATGCCAGGGACTTCGGTACGCTCGGCCCAGCATCTGCGTGGCGGTCGGGTCGCCGATAATCTCTTTGGTCTCAGGATTGAAACGAATTTTTCGGCCCAGCCACATGGCGATGCGTCCCAGGTGCCCCGGCGTGGCAGAGCGATGGGCCGTTTCGCACGGCGTGATCGTTGCCTGCCGGCTCTTGATGCCGTCGAGGAAGTCCTGCCAATGCCCGGGTGACTCGTACAGATGAATGTCGTTCGGGCCGAGTTTCTCACTCAGAATCTCTTTCGGCTCTGCCTCCAGGCTGTTGCCCCGGTTGACCCAGACCCAGCCCTTGTCGCCAATCCACTTGGTGCCGCCTCGAATATCACCGTGTCCGCCGGCGATAACCATAGTAACTCCATCGGGATACTTAGCCGTGAGCCGATATTTCGTGGGGCTGTCGTACAGTCCGTCGGCCGGGTATTCGCCGTGACCCTCGATCTCCAAGGGACCTGTGTTGTCGAAGCCAAGGCCCCAGTGGGCGATGTCCACGTGGTGGCCGACCCAATCCATGAGCTGCCCGCCGCCATAGTCCAGGACCCACCGCCAGTTCTTGTGCAGCAAAGCCGGACGGTACGGCGTGTACGGGGCGGGGCCAATCCATCTCTCGAAATCGAGCCCTTCCGGCGGCGGCACAATCTGCTCCTGACCCTTCGTCCCCGCAAAATCGGCGTGTCCCGAAGGCAGTCCGACCTCGACGGTATGCACTTTGCCGATCCGCCCGTTTCGCACCAGCTCGCAGGCCTTGCGGAAATGTGCCTGCGAACGCTGCCAGCTCCCGGTTTGCCAGATGCGCCCGTAGCGTGTCACGGTCTCGCACATCGCCCGTCCCTCGCGCAGATCGTGCGAGAGCGGCTTCTCGCCGAAGATATCCTTGCCGGAGCGAGCCGCCGCGATGGCCGGGATGGCGTGCCAGTGGTCGGGCAGGCCCAGCGATACGGCGTCGATATCGTCGCGAGCGATCAGCTCACGATAGTCGCCGTATGCCGCGCAGTCCTGGCTGCCGTACCGCTTGTTGACCTGGTTCACGGCCCCCTGAAGGTGCCCTTTGTCTACGTCGCAGATCGCGACGATCCGGCAGTCTTTCAACCCGAGAAACTGCTGCATGTTGGAGCCGCCCTGCCAGCCGACGCCGATACAGCCCATCGTGATGCGCTGGCTGGGCGCAACGTTGCCGTCTTTGCCCAGAACTGAAGAGTTGATGATGTATGGAAACCCAACGACCCCCACTGCGGTGCCGGCCGCCCCAGTCAGGAACTGACGCCGGCTTACATTGTGCCTGCTCCTCATGCCTGCCGCTTTCTTCGATATCCGGTGAGGCCTGGACGCTCTCTCAACGTCCAGGCCTCACATTTGCTTCTCTTATTTCTTCTCGAACGCCGCGTCGAAGGCGATTTGAGACGGCTTGAAATCGGCCTTCTTGATCGCCTGACAGGCCTCGGCCGCCCCGTGCTCACGGTCCATTCGGCCGTCTTCCCACTCGATCGAGAGCGGGCCCTGATAGCCGACGTCGTTGAGCGCGACGATGATTTCCTCGAAATTGATATCGCCGTGGCCGATGGAGCGAAAATCCCAGTACCGGCGCGGGTCGCCGAAGTCGATGTGGCCGCCGAAGACGCCGACCGTGCCGTCGCCGTGGTTCCACCAAACGTCCTTCATGTGGGCGTGGAAGAGACGATCCTTGAACGTGCGGATGAACTTCACGTAATCGACGCCCTGATAGCCGAGGTGACTCGGATCGTAGTTGAAACCGAAGCACTCGTGCCCCTTGACGGCGTCGATGGCCCGTTGGGCCGAGGCGATATCGAACGCGATTTCCGTCGGGTGGACTTCCAGGCCGAACTTGATGCCTTCCTTCTTGAACGCGTCAAGAATCGGCGTGAATCGCTTGGCAAAATCGTCGTACCCGGCCTTGATCATGTCCGGCGAGGCCGGCGGGAATGAGTACAGCAGATGCCAGATCGAGCTGCCCGTGAAGCCGTTAACCACGCCGACGCCCAGCTTCTTGGCGGCCTTGGCCGCGTCGATCATCGCTTGGGCGCAACGCTCCTTGACGCCCTCCGGCTTGCCGTCGCCCCAGAGCTCGGGCCCGATGATCGCCTTGTGACGAGCGTCGATGTTGTCGCAGATGCACTGGCCAACCAAGTGGTTCGAGACGGCGAACACCTTCAGCCCGTGCTTGTCCAGCATCGCCCGCTTGGCCTTGCAGTAGTTGTCGTCCTTCAGGGCCTTGTCCACCTCGAAGTGGTCGCCCCAACAGGCCAGCTCCAGCCCGTCGTATCCCCAGCTCGCCGCCTTCTTGGCCAGGACCTCCAGCGGCAAATCCGCCCACTGCCCGGTGAAAAGCGTTACAGGTC
>CBFDDG010000237.1:0-7832 GCA_965603505.1 uncultured Phycisphaerae bacterium
TGCCGCCAGGCGGCTGAGTATGTTGCCGCCGGCAGGCCGGGCACTGCACTGCCGCTGCTTCGCAAGGTCAAGGCCGTCTGCCCGTCGGCACAATGGCTGGATTCGGCGATTTCTGATGTGAAACGGGCTACAGAGGCGTATGACGAGTTGGATGCCGGTCCTTTGGGCCTGACGGTGGCCGATGTGGACGTTCCCGAGGGACCGGGCAGCATGAATCCGGATGCCAATCATACCTCGCGCGATGGCAATGATCGAGGTGCCCTGATGCGGGAACGAGCGATGCCGGCGCCTGGCGGCGAATCTTCTTTGCCTTCGAAGTTCCTTACGCAGATCGACGGCGTCGGCAGCTTCCTGGTCTTTCGGGATTCCCGGATCACGGTGGGGCCGGTCAGTTCCTCGACGCGACCGATGCTGGGCTTGATTGCCGACCCCAACACGCCGGTCATCACGATCGAGCGGGTCGATGGCGACTACTTCGTCCGGTCGCAGACGCCGATCCAGGTCAACGGTCAGTCGGTGAGCGAGAGTCTGCTGAAGGACGGCGACCGCGTTGCCCTGTCGCCGCGATGCCGCATCCGGTTCCATCTTCCGAATCCGGCGAGCACGACGGCGATGCTGACGATTTCGGGAGCGAGGCTCAGTCGGCCCGATATCCGGCAACTGGTCCTGATGGACCGTGACATTCTGGTCGGGCCCTATGCCAACAATCACATTCGCACCGATCAGTTAAGAGAACCGGTTGCCCTGTTTGCTCAAAATGGCCGGCTGCTTTGCAGGGCCAAAGAGAGTATACTTGTGGATGGGCGCAGTTTTGACCCAAGCGTGGGTCTTGCCATGGACAAGCGTGTCGAGATCGGCGCGCTTTCGATGGTCGTGACAAGGCTCGGGGAGTAAATCGAGAACGTGTTGACAGAATCCGGCGACAAGACCATGGACACGTACCAATACAAATATGGAGATCGGCCGCTTGAGGGATACACCATTCAGCGGGCGGCCGGACGGGGCGGCTTCGGCGAGGTCTACTACGCGATCAGCGACAGCGGCCGCCAGGTGGCGCTCAAGGCAGTCCAATGCTACGAGCAGATCGAACTGCGGGGCATCAGCCAGTGCATGAACCTCAAGAGCCCGCACCTGGTCACGGTTTTCGACGTGAAGCACAACGACCAGGGCCGGCCCTTCGTCATCATGGAATACGTCTCCGGGCCTTCGCTCAGTGACCTGCTGAGGGAGTCACCCGGCGGGCTCGGGACCCAAAAGGCGGCCTTCTTCCTGCGAGAGATCGCCAAGGGCCTGTCGTTCCTCCATGACTGCGGCATCGTTCACCGTGACCTGAAGCCCAGCAACATCTTCTATGAGAACGGCTACGTGAAGATCGGGGACTACGGCCTGACGAAGGCGATCAGCAGCAGCCAGCACGTCAGTCACACCATTACGGTGGGCACGGTTCACTACATGGCCCCGGAGATCGGCGCGGGTCGATACGACCGGAGCATCGACATTTACGCCCTGAGCGTGCTGCTTTACGAGATGCTGACGGGGCAGGTCCCGTTCTTCGGGTCCAGTCCGGCCGAGATCCTCATGAAGCACATGACCGCCGCCCCGGACCTGAGCAATATCGAAGAGCCGTTTGCCCGCGTGATTCGAAGGGGCCTGGCCAAGGACCCTGCCGAACGCTATCAGAGCGTGCAGGAAATGGTTGAGGACATCTTCGGCACCGAGCACGTTCGCAACAGCGTGTCCCAATTCGCACCCGAGGAGCTCTCGGTTGTCGCCGAGCACATCGCGCAGAAGATGCAGGGCGCCGCCCCGCAGGGGCACGCCCAGGCGCAGACGCCGGCGAAAGACGGCCCTGAGAAGGATTTTAGCAAAGAGATCGGCAAGAAAGCGGAGTTGTTCGCGAAGAAGGCGGAGCGGTTCGCCAAGAAGGCCGAAGCCTTGAGTGGGCAGTGGGCCGAGAAGCTCAAGACCGCAAAGGAACGGGCCCAGCGGATCGGAAAGGCCCAGCCTGCCGTGGCGGATATGCTCAGCCACCGTCAGCGGAACAAGCTGGCCTTGATTGTGATGGTGGCGCTGTCTCTGGGCGCGGGCGTTCTCAGCGGCAGGGGTGACGAGCGCATATTCACGATCGCGCTCGCTGTCTTTATCATGGTCGGCGTCGCCTCGAAAATCATTCTCCGTGCACGCCGGGAATGGTGGCCGGGGATGGATCAGGATTCGAGGTGGTGGGGCAAGGCCGCCGCCTGCTTCTTAGCGGCGTTTGCAGCGGCGCTCATTGGCACTGTGATTGGCGAGGCCACCGGCGTCCCGGTCGCATTCCGAGGCGGGTTCCATGGGCCTTTCCCTGGTTTCCTGCGGTTTCCCGGGTTCGTGGGACAATGGGGCACCAAGACGCTGGCCTTTGCCTTGCCGATGCTGCTCGTGGATTGGTGGAAGACCACCGATCCACAGCGTCCTCGCCGAATCATGCTGTCCCAGGCGCTGCCGATCGGTTTTCTGGGCCTTGTCGCCGGGGGCATCTTCGGCGTGCACCCGGTGATTGCTGCCTGCACGCTGGCCGGCGTCGTGCTGGTGGTTCAGACATTGAGTCCTTTCGGTCCGGCGATTCCGAACGGTGTGGCAGGCGCAGCAGCTCAGCCGAACCAGGCCGCAAAGGCCGGTGTTGGCCAGACGCGGCAGGGCGGCGTTCTCGTTCGCCCGGTTCCCCCCTTTGCTCGGCCTTTGTGGCTGATCGGGTGGGTGGTGAGTCTTGGCATGGGCCTGTTGCTGGTGATTCTGGCGGGGACCGAGATGCGCGGCGACGATTTCGCGATTGCTGTTGCCGCCGGAGTCGATTGCTTCATTCTTTCGGTCCTCTGCTTCATCATGGTGTTTCGCGGCACGTTTGCCGGGTGGTACCGATATCTCATTCGGCCGGCACTGCTCGCCGCATGTGTGATGACCACCGTGACGGCATCGATCTGCCTCGGTCACATGCATCTCCGCGGCGACGAGACAGCGATTGCCATCTTCTTCATCATCTTTCCAAACATCTTGTTCCTTGTCTTTCTGTTTACGCCGGCCCGCGTGTTCGGGGCTGCCGGCGTCTCTAACAGCAAGCCATGTCAACCGGCGAAACCGATTGTGGGGGCTCCTCCCACGTCGATTTCTCAAGGCAAGCGTCTCACGGCGCTGCTCCTGGCCCTCATCGGTCCGATGTTCGGCCTCTGCGGTCTGCAGCGGTTCTATGTGGGCAAGATCGGAACGGGGATTCTCTGGCTGTTCACCTGGGGCCTGTTCGGGGTCGGCCAGCTTATCGACATCATTCTGATCGCCGTCGGGAGTTTCACGGACAGCAACGAGTTACCGCTGGCGGTTTGGTGTGACTCCAGCGAGGCGCGGCCCGTATCACCACAGGTTGGGGCCGCCGCTGCGGTCGGGGCGCCGCCGGCGCCCCCGACGCCCGGCAAGGCCGAACCCGCTCAAGCGGTGCCTGAGGCGCCGCAGCCAGGGCCTGCGGCCTATCAGGCGCCGTCGTGGCCTTCGTACGCGAGCACGGGCTCAGTCTACGGAACGTGGGATCCCATTGGCGGGCTGTTTGCTGCTGTCGGGCACGTCCTTGCCCTGGTAGCTCTTCTGATTGGCTTGGCTGTCGGGTTGCATCTGGCCACAGTGGCCGCTGCGGCGTGGCCGCAGGCCGAGCCGGTGCGCGAGCTTGAGCAGCTCCTCGGCTCCGGGTGGCCGGCGGTTGTGGAACAGGTGGGCAGCATGTTGCTCGTTGTCCTGCTGTTCCTCGCGGCGATCCTGGTCATGATCGGCCGGCGAAAGTCCGGGCCCATGCATCTGATCCGGGCGCTTCTTGGGCTCGGCGGGTTCTACTGGGCCATCCAGCTCTTCCGCGGCGAGGCGATGTCGGCCACAGAGGTCCAGAGCATGGTCGATCTGTTCAAGCAGAACCAGGTCGGTCCGGCCCTGGAGGAGTTGTTCAGTGCCTTCAGCCAGCAAGAGGCCATCTTTGCCGGAGTTATCATTCTCCTGTCCGTCCTGGTGTTGTCGTGGCCGGTGCGCAGGCGGACACCTGTTTTCGCACCGATGCCCAATCAGCAGGGGGTGACCTCATGATGTTGATTACCGAGCCGATGATACCGATGATTATTGTGCCGCTGGCATTCCTCTTTGTTCTGCTGATCATTCTGGTCAACAAAGCCCCCAAGGCAGGCGCGTGGGTTATAGGGGGGGTGATTCTCCTGGCTCCCATCCTCCTGTACCGACTTGCGATGGCGTGCGCGGGTCCCGAGGAGGCCATCCCGCTGCTTGTCGTGCCGGCCAGTTTCCTCTTCGTCCTCCTAATCATTGTGTTGGCCAAGGCGCCAAAGGCTGGCGCCGGACTGGTGATTGCTCTGGTGCTCATGGCCATCGTAGGCATCTTCGTTGCGATTCCCGTCTCGCACCGTCGTGGGGAGGAGTCGTCCTCCGTACTCCAGATGCGGCAATCGACAGGTACCGGCTCCGGGCTTTCGATCGTCAGAGACGACTTCGAGGCGGTGCACCTGGACGTCTCCGAAACGTCCTCGGGCCTCAAACAGTTGACTCCGCCGACTCCCGCACTCTCCCCGATCTGGTCGGAGGGCGTCGAGCAGGAGTTCGATGCGGATGTGTATCCCTCGAAGGTTGCGGCGGTGCGGGCGCTTGGTCCGCAGATAGGCAGAGTGGTGCGCGAGCTCCCGCGAGAGGCCAATTCGCCTCAAGAGCTTGTTCTCTTTCAGCAGGAGCACGATCGCCGGCTGATCACGGAACTGAGAAGCGCACTCCAGCGATTGTTGCCGGAATCGCCCCTTACGCTGGAGGCCGACCAGAGGAACCTTGGTCCCGGTGAGGCAGGCATTACGGTTCGCTTTGCGGATACGCATGAGAACGTTGCGCCGTGGGCGCGATCGTCCGGGGCGGTTGTGGTGTCCCGCGGAGCGGCTGAAGCCAGCATCTTTACGGCGGACAGACGGGCGGCCGTCCATGAGTTCTATGCGGAGAAGCCGTGGGTCGAGGACTTTGCCGGATTTGCGAACGCCAGGCCCGACCTGCACTTCGTGGTTGCCCGTTCCTACGAAACGTGCACCAGCGAGAGCGAGGCGAGCCGGCAGGCCCTCGATGATGCACGGGCGCAGCTCACAACCATGCTCGGCAAACGCACGGAATGGAGAGTGGCTGGATTGAAGGAACCGCAGGTCACAAGAACAGACGTGCTCAACGACGGATTCGTCGTGGATCGCTTTGCCCAGAGTTTCGACGGCTCGGCGGGCAGGATCTGGCGGCAGGCGCTGCTGATCGATGTCTCCGGCGCGAAGCTGGTCCAACTGGCCGAACAGAAAGCCGATGAGGCACATTCGGCGAGGATGAGCTGGGCGCGCATGGGGCTCTCCGTCGTCGGCGTGCTCGTGCTGATTGGCGCGATTTACTTCTTCCTCAACATGGCCACGATGGGGTATTATGAGTGGTCGTTGAGGATCGCAGGGATCGTTCTGGCGATCATCGCGATCATCTCGGTCCTCATGATCGTGCAATGAAGCAGGCCTCGGGCAAGTGATAGGTCCTATTTGTCTTATCCGTCCCATGAATCTCATGGGACCTATCGGACCCATAGGACCTATGCCGCTTCGCGGAATGAACCATGGCCGTTACCAAGGGAGAACAGTATTTCCTGGACCGGATTCGGCAGGGCGATGAGCGGGTCTGGTCTGACTTTGTCGATCGGTACCGAGGCAGGCTGCTGCGCTTTACCCGGGCCAAGCTCCCTCAGTGCGCCGACGCGGAGGACGTGGTCCAGGAAACGTTCATCGCTTTCCTCAGAAGCATCGCCCGGTATCGTGGCGACTGCGGGCTCGAGACTTATCTTTTCGCGTTGGTTCGTCGCAAGATCATCGACAGCTACCGCAGCGCCGGGGCCCGGCGCGTCTGCCTGATCCAGGATGCATACGAGACCGACTCGGACGAGAGGGCGTCCGATCTTCTTGACGTCGTGCAGAGCCCGGCCCAGACGGCGAGCTGGTACGCTCGAGCCGACGAGCAGTACGACATGCAGAAGGTCGCTTTGGCCGAGGCCCTGTCCGAACTGGTCGACGGCATGAAACGATCGCTCAAGTTCCGCGACCTTCAGGTCATCGAGTCGCTGTTTTACTGCCAGCTCGCTAATAAGGACGTCGCGCGGATGCTGGGCCTGGACGAGAAGGCCGTGGCCCTGATCAAGCATCGAAACCTCAAACAGATCCGCGAGCACGTCACGCGGCACAAGCTGTCCATGGACCCGTCCTCGCAGGAGTTCGAGAACCTCCTGACTGATTTGTGGGAATATCACCGCCTCAGTTGCCCCAAGCGAAACACGATCGGCGCCTACATGCTCGGGACGCTGGAGCCCGACTGGCACCAGTATGTGGAATTCCATCTGAACGTCCTCGGGTGCCGTTTCTGCCGGGCCAACCTCGACGACCTGCAAAGCCAGAGCCTCGATACCCAGCAGGAAGCGTTCCAGGCCCGCATCATGGAATCGACCGTGGGCTTCCTCCACAGGCCCCTGTAGCCGATCTCTCCATCGCATCCCGTCGTATGAGGCGCGCCCGAAGCTCACCCCCCGGATTCCGCCTCGCTGCTCTGTAGCGCTTTTGCCACAACCGCGTTCAGTATGATAGAATCGCGTCTGATTCCTCTCAGGAGAGACTGGATGGCAGATGAACTGAAGCAACCGGCGGCCAGCGACGAGCAGTTGGTCGTTGCCACGTTGCGCGGGAATACTCCAGCCTTCGGGAGGCTTGTCCAGCGGTACTGGAAGATGGTGTTTGCATTGGCGCTGAGCCGAATCAAGGATCGTATGGAAGCGGAGGATATCGCCCAGGACAGCTTCCTGAAGGCGTATGCACGATTGGGCAGTCTTCGAAATCCGTCCCGGTTCTCCGGCTGGCTCAGCAAGATCACGCTGCAACAGTGCACGAACGTGATCAGGAAAGAGATTCGGAGCCGAGCCGCCTTCGGTTCTCAGGCGACTCCGCCGGCGGATCTGACGGCGATCCCGGCGTACTCGTCCAATCCGGGCCTGACCGAAGGGCAGATTCAGTTCGTCAGACAAGCGGTTGGTCAGTTGCCCGAGAAACTTCAAAGGTTGATCGTCATGAGATTCATGGGAGAGCTTTCGGCCGTGCAGATCGCAGAACAATTGGGCAAGCGCCCCGGGACAGTCCGAGTCTGGCTGCACAGGGCCTACAAGATACTCCGCAAAGACCTTGCTCCGCTTATTGAGGAGGTCGGACAATGAACAGTTGCCAAAGATATCGCGACCTTATTGAACAATATCTCGATGGGATGATCGGCGATGCGGAACTCGCTGAGTTAAGGGCGCATGCGCAAGACTGCCCATCCTGCCGTGAGGAGTTCGACCGGTGTGTCCTCCTCCAGGAGACGATCAGGGAGTCCTTCTCGTCCGGGATGACCACCGAGCAAGGCGCGGCCTCGGTCCTGGCGAGGCTCGCGGAGCAGCCCGATGCGGGCAGAGGGCAGAGTCGCCTCGCTCCGGCCTGGCTTGCCGGGAGGCAAACGGCTGTCGCGGCAGGAATCCTCTTGGCCGCTGGTCTGTTGCTGGGCTTTGCTTTGGGAAGGACAAGCTCGGTCAAGCCGGCCGAGGTGCCGCTTCCGGACCGAGTTTCCATGAGCGTTGCCGATCTTCAGGGTACCGTTCTTGTCAGACACGAAGGTTCCGGCGTATGGCAGATCCTGACGGCCGAATCGGACGTCTACCTTGGGGATACGTTTCACTCCGCCGCCAAGGCCGGATTCACCCTGGAGCTGAAGGGTGAATCCAGGATTGAAGTCGA
>CBFDDG010000238.1:0-7742 GCA_965603505.1 uncultured Phycisphaerae bacterium
TCGATCTTCGTATTGTAGTCCTCACGTCCGACCTGCTCGCCCGCTTCGGTCGGGCCTTCCTGGAGGTTCAGATAGTTCGGCGTGATCGCCACATAGAAGAACAGCCCTCGCAGCCACGAGATCAAGATCGTCAGAAGACCGATTGCTGCGATCAGCACGTATCCCGTCGCGCTGATGGAGAAGGCCAGATGCCTGAAGAGCTTGAGGAAGGGGACGACCCAGCCGAGCAGGTGAAGCCAGAGAAGCAAGCAGGCCAGGCCCACGATGGCGATAAGCAATATCTTGATACTGATCGCGTATTCCTCGATGAGGAAGTTGACGAAGAAGATGGTGAACCAGACGCCGCCGACCACCTTCGGATTGATCGACGCGAAAATCCTCCACCCCGACTGTTCCATGAACATCAGGACGGCGGCGAGGATCGCGGCGATCATGGCCGGAGCATACAGCACCTTCGGCGTCCAGCCGAAGATGACGAGCCAGTCGTTCATGTCCGGGTCCAGGCGTAGCTGCTTCTCCATGACAATTCGCGTGCGCAAGGTCTTGCGCACGACCAGCCAGGCCACAACGGCAACCAGAACGACGCCGATGGCGATGTACAGAGCGATCATCCCATTCGAGGTCCACGACCATTTCTCGTCCACCGCTGCAATCATACTCAGACCTCTCAATCGAAGGTTTTCCTCGGCCTGCGGCCGATGCGAACGTCATTGTACCGGCGGGGAAGTGGCGTTGCCAGTTTTTCCAAGGCCTTTCCGAACCGGGGTTGCCGCCATTCCGCCTATACGATGGCTTTGGTGGCGCCGGTGGTGAAGCCGCCGTCGACGAGGAGGATCTGGCCGGTGACGTAGGCGGAGGCCTCGGAGGCCAGGAAGATCACGGTGCCGTCGAGGTCGTTCGGCTTTCCGGGGCGGCCGAGGGGAATCCGGTCGCTGATGTACTGGACCCACTTGGCGTTCTCGTAGAGGATCTTGTTCTGTTCCGTTCGGAACCAGCCGGGAGCGAGGACGTTGACGGTGACGCCGTGCCGGCCCCATTCGGCAGCGAGGCTGCGGCTCAGTTGCAGGACGCCGCCCCGACTGGCACAGTACGGGCCGATGCCTTCCATGCCGAAGACGCACGTGCACGAGCCGATATTGATGATCCGGCCGTACTCGCGCCGGATCATCTCCTTGCCGACAGCCTGGGCGACGAAGAACGCGCCCTTGAGGTTCGTGTTGAGGACGGTATCCCATTCCTTCCAGGAGAACTCGACGGCCGGATGCCGGATGTTCAGACCTGCGTTGTTCACGAGGATGTCGATCTTGCCGTATTCGTTGATGGCGGCGCGCACCATGTTCTCGATGTCACTCTCGTTCAGGACGTCGAGCTTGACGGGCAGGGCCTTGCGGCCGAGGTCTTCGATTTCTTCTTTGAATTCCGTCAGGCGCGACTTGTCGCGGCTGGTGATGACCAGGTCCGCACCGGCCCGGGCCAGCGCCCGGCCGAAATACTGGCCGAGGCCCCGGCTGGTTCCCGTGACAATCGCGACTTTACCTGATAGGTCGAAGAGGTTTTCCATCCTCAAGTCTCCTTGGTCATGGTTCCAGGACGATTTTCAGCAGGTTTTCTTTTCCCTCCAGTAATCGCTTGAAGGCGGTCTTGCCCTGTCTGAGCGGGAGCACCTCGCTGATGAGTGGCTTGACGTCGATCCGGCCCGAAGCGATCAGGTCGATACAGGTCCGAAATTCGCCCGCGCTGGCGTACGAGCCGGTGAAGGTCAGTTCCCGTGAGACCAGCTCCTGCAGGTTGAATTCGGTTTCTTTCTGAAGGTTGCCCACGGCGACGACGGTGCCGCCGGTCTTCGTGATCGAGATCGCTTGTCGAAACGTTTCGCTGAATCCGACGGCTTCGACGCTGACGTCGGCGTCCTGCCCATCGGTTTTCTGTCGAATCGCTTCTTTGAGATTGACTTTGCCGGGATTGATGCACACGTCGGCGCCGACCTGCCGGGCGAGGTCCAGCCGGAAATCGTTGGTGTCACACGCGATGGTGGTTCGTGCTCCGCGGAGCTTTGCCGCCTGCAGGATGAACAGCCCGATGGTGCCGGCCCCGATGACCACCACAGTGTCATCATTCGAGATCGGGGGGCGATTGGCCGCATGAGTGCCGATGGAGGCCGGCTCCAGCAGCGACGCCTGGACGAACGACATGGTGTCCGGGAGTTTCGCGCAGATCCAGTGGGGCACGGCCACGAACTCTGCGAACGCGCCCTCCCGTTTGAATTCGGGGACCGAGACACCAAGCACTCGACGCTTCACGCAGCGGTTGAACATGCCCTTCCTGCACGCAGGACACTGGTTGCAGTAGACCGTCGAATCGAAGCAGATGCGGTCGCCGGGCGAGAAGTCCGTGACGTTTGCGCCGGTGCGTTCAACCATGCCGGCGGCTTCGTGGCCCATGATCAACGGCGGGATTCGCCGGCCCGTCTTGCCCGTATGGCCCGCCACGTCGGAGCCGCAGATACCGCAGGCCTTCACGCGGACGAGGATTTCGTCATCGCCCACGGTCGGGTCCGGCACGTCAGTGTATTCGAAGGCATACGGCTGTGTGTAGAGCAACGCTTTCAAGTTTGCACCTCATGTCAGCGGCAGAATTGTCGCGAACAGGATCGTAACGAACAGACCGATGACGGCCATCGTGCTCACCGTGACGGTCCAGGTCTTCAGGGTCTCCACCTCGCTGAGACCGCCCATCTTGGCGAAGATCCAGAAACCGGAATCGTTCATCCAGTTGCCGCACTGTGCGCCGAAGCCGATCGCGCAGGCCACGTACACCGGATGGAAGCCGAGCACTTCACGCGAAGGAAGCAAGGTCGCCAGCATGGCCGAAGTGGTGATCATGGAAACCGTGCTCGAGCCCTGGGCGAATTTCAGCAACGTGGCGATGAAGAAGGCCAGGAACAGCAGTCGGATGCCGCCGAGCGGCTCGCTTCCGTTGCCGACCATCAAAGCCTGGATGGCGTCCCCGACCTGTGCCAGCTTGAGCATCGCGCCGAAGGCGCCGCCCGCCGAGGTGATGAGGATAATGACGCCGGCGCTCATCAGGGAGTGCTCGACGATTCCCGCAAGCTCCTGGCGGCTGGGTCTGCGCCGCTGCCAGAGGACAACAAGGGCAATGGCGGCCGAGAGGAGCATGGCGAAGTTCGGATTGCCGAGGATCGCCGTGACACTCTCGCACCGCTTGAGAACGGGCATCTCATGCAGCACCTCGGCGGCCGAGCCGATCTCGATGGAAGCGGCCGCAGGAGTCGTCTCGATGCCCTTGCACAGGGTGGATACGACGGTGTGCGTGGAAATCAGCAGGACCGGCAGAATAATGGGAAGCAGCGACGGCAGCAGACCGGGCAACTGCTCGTCCGGCAGCGGCTGCGGCTCAGACGTTGTGCCTTCGAGGGGGCGCATCGGGATGTCGATCCGTTTGGTGAGCCAGCCAATGAACAGCAGAATCACCACGGCGGTCGGGACCGCACAAAGCACACCGACCATGATCATCATGCCAAGGTCTACGTCGAGCGCTTCGGCGATCAGCATCGGGCCGGGCGTCGGCGGCACCAGTGAGTGTGTGATCGAGGCCCCGGCCCCCATCGCCAGGATTAGCAGCAGGTAGCTGCGCTTGGTCCGTCGGTGCATCGAGCGGGCCAGCGGCAGCAGCAGGTAGAACACCGTGTCGAAGAATACCGGGACGGAAAGGACGAAGCCGCTGGACATCAGCGACACGGCGCAGCGCTTTTCGCCTAACAGGTTGACAAACATGCGTACGATCCGGTCGGCGGCCCCGGAATCGATGAGACACCGGCCGATGACGGCGGCCAGGGCGATCACGACGCCGATCTTGCCGGCGGTGGAGCCGAACGCCTCCGCCACGCGCGTGATCTTGTCGGCGAAGGGGCCCGGCGCCATCAGGCTGACGACGATTGCCGCCGTGATCAACGCCAGAAAGGCATTGATGCGCAGCACGACAATCATGCCGATGACGATGGCGATGCCGATGATGAGAATGACCAGCGGAACGGCAGGATGGACCTGGGCAGGCGTCGCGGTAGCCAGGACAGCGAGAGTGTCGATTCCGTTCAACGTTCTGTCCTCCTGTGTACACTCTTCGTGTGCATCCGCACCAGGGCCGTTGTTTCAACCAGGGCCCCTGATCGTGGAGGACAAGGTAATGCACTGCGGCGGCGATGTCCACGTCTTTCCGCCACGGGCGCAAGGGAAATCACGAGTCCGAACGGCGGCAGCGTGACGAGGCCGTGTGGGAAGCGATTGCCCGGTGGTCGGATTAGACCGCTACGGCCTCAGCAGATGGCCGTAGCGCTCCCGACGTGCCAGAGCAGAACAATCGATACGGCGATTTGGAAAATCGGTCCGCAGTCGCCTACGTTTTGCGGTCATAGATCTGCCGTCACTCGATCCGGGTTTCCGGCTAATTCTTTGCGGCCGCGTTCAGCTTGTCGGCGTACGGCAGAGTATCCGGGACCACGCGGACCTCCGTGCTGAAGCGGAAGGGCAGCGGCGTGCCCGAGTCGAAGTGCAGCTCCACGAAGTAGGCGGTCCAGCCCTTCTCGGGCGCCTCGACGCGGGCGCTGTAGATGCCTTTGCCGTCGTCCGTTAGAGGCGAGCTCTTCCATGCCTTGCCGATCGTTTGCAGCCGGAAGTCTCTGGCGTTCGGGTTCGTCGCCGTCCACAGCAGGACCTGCTTCGGGCGTGTCTTCGTCGTGACAGTGACACGACCTTCGTCGGGGATCTCCCAGGAGAACTGAGGCCGGTCCCGGCCGGTGAGGACGGCGCCGTACCAGGCGAGCAGGGCTTTGTCCGCCTCGGAACCGTCGAGGCCGTGATCGGTATTCGCGCAATAGAGCAGGTACTTCTCTTCCGGCAGGTCCTTGAAGTAGAACTGGGCCGAGTCGCACAGGAAGAACTGGTCGCCCGCTGAGTTGATGAGGAACTTCGGCATCGTGTAGCGCCGGCGGTACTCATACGGGTCCACAAAGTTGCGGATGTCGCTGCCGCCCTCGGAGTCCAGCCGATTGAGGACCTTCATCTGCTCGTAGTCGCCGATGGCCTGGGAGTAGAACCCGTAGGCGGCGAAGTGATGGCGCATCTGCGGGCCCATGTTCAGCACGTCGATCACGATTGGAGCGATGGCCCGCACGCGTTTGTCGACGGCGGCGGTCAGCCACGTGGTCCAGCCGCGCTTCGAGCCGCCGGAAATGACAAAGTCCTTGATCTTGAGCTTGCCGCCCGTCGCCTTTGCGACGTGGTCTTGAACGGTGTCCATCGCGCGGACGGCGCTCTTGGCCATCGGCAACAGCAACGGCCAGGTCGGGTCCTCGGTCTTGAGGAACTTGTCGAACGTGTAGGCGATGATGGCATCCTCATGGCGCTCGTTGCCCGGGTCGTCGGTAAAGACGAGGGGCTGATTCGGCACCATCTTGAGGTCTGCCACGACCGTCTTGCTCTGCAGGGCGATCTGGACGAGCATGCCGTCCGGGCCCGACGGCGGCGTGCCGCGATTGCTGCCCCCGTTGATCCACAGCAAAGCGGTGTCGAAGGCCACGTTGTTCGGGACGATGATGGTGAGCCAGTGCTGCCAGAGCGTGCGATTGACTTCCTTCTCGCTGCGCCACGTCTGCGACTTCATGTCGAGGACGTAGACTTTGCCCAGCGGATGGTCAATCGTCTGCGCGACGCTGTACGTGTAGCTTGCGTCCGGCTTGGCTATGTAGTCATCCAGCGGCGTCGCGACAGCCGCAGCCGTCAGCAGCAGGGTCAGTAAAACCGTCAGCCTCGTTCTCGCCTTCATCGTCACACCTTCCTTTCTCCAGTCTTCTGCATACGTATTGGCGTCAACGCTTGTTGTCCACTCTTCGTGTCTCGCAGGTCAGTTCGAATCGTTTGGCTCCAGTCCCCGTCAGACTCTGCGGGGGAAGATCGTTCGGAGGTACTCAGCGTCATAGCGGCAGCTCTCCTCCACGCCGAGCGGCATCTTCGTGCCTTCCATGACTAGCCAGCCTCGGTAGCCGATTTCGTCCATCGCCTCGCGCACGCGCGGAAAGTCAATCGAGCCTTTGCCGTACAGGTCGTCGTAGTCTTTCGCGTGAAACTGGCAGATGTGCTTGCCGAGCGTGCGAATCTCCTGGTAGATATCGTAGCCCATCTTGTGCGAATTGGCCACATCGTAGTAGACCTGCACCGCTGGCGAGCCGACACGATCGAGGATCGCCAGGTGCTCCTCGGCGCTGAGCCACGATTCGATGCCCAGTGTCACCTTTGACCTCTCCGCGTGAGAGGCGACTCCCTTCAGGTTCCGCACGACATTGTCCACGCCTTCAGGATCGTTTTTCAGGTCGCCCTTACCGAAGAAGGCCAGGAGGATGATGTCGATGCCAAGGTCCTTCGCATAGTCGATCCCCTCCATCAGCCACCCGACGGCGCGTGGATCGCTCTTATAGGGGATCTCGTTGAAGACGCCGAAGGCGAATGAGGCCACCTCCATTCCCTGCTTCTTCGCCTCGTCACGGAAGCGGCGCTGGAGTTCGAGGTCGAATACTTGGGGGGGATGCTCGTTGCTGCCGCCGAAGTCGATCTGAATGCCGTCGAGGCCGATGCGTTTGGCGACCTCGAAGGCGGCCGGGTCGCTGCGTTTGCCGATCGTCCAGTCGCACACCCCGAGCTTGAAGCTCTCAGCCTTTTTGTCCGGCAACCTGCGGGCTATCTCCGGGGAGTCTGATTCACGCGTCGTAACGCAGGAACTCGTCAGCGACAGCCCTGCTGCCAAGCAGGCGGCGCCTTTGACCATCTGCCGCCGGCTGATCTTTTCGCTTGTCATGTCTTTTTCTCCAGAGTGTTCTGCTGCTCAGGCTTTGAGGCCCTTGAGGTTGGCATCCAGCTTCTCGTTGCGTTTGAGCATCTCATCCCAGGTGACCATACGTTTCTCGTAGGCGGCGGTCCGGCCGAGGATGGTGATGAGATTGCTGCGCACGCTGCAATCCACGGTCGGATTGTCGAACTTGCCGCCGGTGACGCTGTCGTAGAAGGCCTTGATGTTGGCGACGGCGCCTTCCTGGTAGATTCCGGGGGACGAGCCGCCTCGATAGAAGTTCTTTCCGCGGATGAGGACCTGTCCGCCGTATTTGGTCTCCAGGACGCCTTCGGTGCCGAACATGCGGTTGCGGATGCCTTCCGGTTGGGTGCCGTGCCCCTCGCACTGCCGCGAGCTGAAGGTGATGCCGGTGTCGTTCGGATATTGGAAGAGCAGGCTGAAGGTGTCGTAGCAGGTGCCGACCGGGCGGAACTTTCGGCCGCCCGTCCCGACGGCCCACTGGGGCGGCACGTCCATGATCCAGTTCATCACGTCGAGCGTGTGGATGTTCTGCTCGGTGATGATGTCGCCGGAGAGGATCTTGTCGAGGCCCCAGGCCCGCATCCGATTCTCCGAGTTCCCGGGGTCGCTGCGCCACGTGTCGTACATGCGCCCAAACGGACAGGTGGCGTGGTAGATGGCCTGCCCGAAGCCGATCGTGCCGAGGGCCTTCTCCTCGTGCAGCCGGCGCAGGGCCTCCATGTAGAATGGATCGGCCCGGGTCTGAAAATCGATCAGGAAGACCTGCCGCTTCGATGTAGCTTTTCTGCCGCTGTCGCGGATGCTCATGCAGCCCGGGACGTCCACGGCGATGGGTTTAGCGACGTAGGTGTGCTTGCCGG